>NZ_KV789324.1:0-922 GCF_001807545.1 Corynebacterium sp. HMSC08F01
TCCAGCCACTTATTGGACACGGAGTCCAGGAGCTTTTTGGACTTTGGCTAGTGTTTCGGTTTGCGTCTTTTTGGCCGGGGTTTGGATAGGTTGGGGCGCAGCTGGGGTGGTTGGCGGTGTTTCATGCCTTCGACGTGGTTGATGTTGATTACTCCGCCGGCTGGGCGGTGTTTGAGCTTGATCGGTAGCGGCACACTGAAGAGGAATTCTCCGTCGTGTGCGGTGAAGAATTCAGCGACGTTATCGGCAGTAACGTGGCTGAGCAGTTTGCGGCTTTTGAATCTCAATCCGACATACAGCGGGTATCCGAGGATATGAACTGCCCCGTGGCGGCTGATGGTCAGTTCCAAGGGGATATCAAAGCGCTGCTTTTTGACTGCTTCATACGGGTCTATGCTGGTCGTATCCGTATGCGATGCACCTGGCGTGGTGATTGCACGATCGGTGTTGACCCTGGGTGAAGTGGCAGCTTCCCCGGGGTCGTTTGTGTATGCATGCTTCGGCTTTGCATGGGGGTTGTTGGCGAGGTTGTAGTCGACAACGCGCTGCCAGACCGCTTCAGGATCAAGCGGAGTTGTAGGTGATTCAGCCTGCGGGAACGTTTCCCAGGCTTGTTCGGGCGTGATGTGCATCTTGCCGACGAGCAGGCTTTGATGTCGCCGATGTTTGTTGTAGACCTCGCGGTAGGCCGCAAGCGCTTTTTGCAGTTCGTCGAATGTTTCCGGTGTGCGTGCATCGAGAAACTGCACCAACGTGCGGTGGGAGCGTTCGTCTTTGCCTTGCGTAGTTGGGGCGAAGCCAGCAATTGCCAGCACACCTTGCTTCGCCAACCAAACTTCTGTGGCTGATAGACGACCGCGATGGTAGGTGGCAAACGCTTCACTGTTGTCCGACAAGATTTCCTGCGGTTTGCGGTATCGGT
>NZ_KV789325.1:0-7245 GCF_001807545.1 Corynebacterium sp. HMSC08F01
TGCGTCGGATTGTTTCCGCGTGAATTTCGTCACCCCGAAGTAGACGTCGTGTACCCGTGACCATTCTCGGATGCGCGACGGGTTCAGCCCGGCAGCGAGGGCTGTGTCGCGGTCGAAGTCGGCGATGTCCGAAAGCCGGAAGCCGAGAAGGTCTACAAATGCCATGGCATGAACGCTAAGCAACCTCCAAACAACCGACAAGGCCCAACAAAAAATCTGTGGATAACCCACCGACTCATGCCGGAAAGTTATCCACAGATTTTGCTGGGTCTTGACTTTTAGCGTTTGGTCACTTTGCCGGTCAGTTTCGCGAGTGGTGCTGCGAAGGATCCGCGGGCGAGGAACCATCCGAGCGCGGTGACGGCTACGGCGCCGAGGAACACGAGGGTGCCGGTCCAGGAGGTGGAGTCTTGGGCGGCGAACATGGCGTTGAGGTTGGCGCGCAGGCCGGTCGTCGCAACGAGGAAAACGTGGATGACCATGAAGATGAGGAAGTAGATCATGGTGGGGAAGTGCACGGCGCGTGCCCACGCGACGGGCACCCCGTTCCACGTTTTCGGCCACATGGAGCTCATGCGGAAGCCGGATGCGATCGCGAGTGGGGAGGCGATGAATACGGTGGTGAAGTACGCGAGTTCTTGCAGCGCGTTGTAGTGGACCCAGCCGTGTTCGTCGGGCCAGTCGAGTGCGAGGTATTGCAGTCCTGCGGAGATGGCGTTGGGGATGGCATCGAGGCTGGTTGGCACGATGCGGACCCATTGGCCGGTGGCAAACAGTAGGATGTAGAACACTACGCCGAGTGCGACCCATGCGATGTCAAGGGTTTGGTGCAGCCATTGGGTCAAGGAAATCTTTTTGCCGTTGCGTTTCGACGTCCAGTAGCCCGCCGGCCGCTTCTCTCTGCGCACGTCGAGACCAGTCTTGACGATGAGCGCCATCAGGAACATGTTGAAGAAGTGGGCCCAGTTGAGCCAGGCGGGGAAGCCGACGGGGGCGTTGTCGGGTAGTGGCTGCATTCCGTCGTAACGTGCGACGAAGTCGGCGCCGGTGTCGGTGCCGATGAACCAGCGTGCGCCGACGAATGCTGCGATGACCAGTACGAGGGCTGGAATGAGCCATCGCTTATCGACGACCCCACGCCCCGCCGGCACCTCCACCGGCGCAGGCGCTGCGGGCGTTGGGGCTGCCGGTGCTGCCGGAGCCGAATCGGGCTCGGGCGTTGGCGTGGCGTCGGCGGTTGTTGCGGCCGCTGGTGCAGCCGTCGGTGCTGGAGCTGGTGCGGCTTCGGGCTCGGCTGGTGCGGGCACGTGGACAGTACCGGCGGGTGGCCAGGCTTCGCCGCCTGCGACGCGGGGAAGACCGCGGCGCAAGGCAACCTCGACGGTGTTTGCGGGGGCTGCAGCTGGAGATGTGGCCTGATCGGCTGCGTCAGCCGTGCTAGTAGCAGCAGCGTCAGGCTCGCTCGGTGTCGCTGTGGACGGAGCAGCAGCGCCGGCATCCGCGAAGGCAGCGACGGCGGTGGCCGGTGGCCAGGGTTCACCGCCCGGGGTGCGAGGTAGGCCCTGGCGCAAACCGGTGGTCGGCGAGGAAGCAGACACAGTGGCAGGCGCCGCGACAGGCTCAGCGGGGGCGCAGGTGGTCGGGGTGGTGGGGTCGTCGATTAGCGGGGGCCATGGTTCGCCGCCGGGAACACGGGGCAGGCCGCGTCGGAGTTGGGGCATTACTTACGAGCCTCGATCTCGGAGATGATCTGTGGGACGACGTCGAAGAGGTCACCGATGATGCCGAAGTCGGCGATGTCGAAGATGGGGGCATCCTCGTCATTGTTGATGGCGACGATGGTGTCGGCGGTTTGCATGCCCACCAGGTGTTGGACGGCGCCGGAGATGCCGATGCCGATGTAGAGCTTCGGGCTGACCAGCACGCCGGTTTGGCCGATTTGGGCTTCGTAGGCGACTTGGTCTTCGTCGACGGCGGAGCGGGTGGCGCCGACGGCGGCGCCGAGGGCATCCGCAAGCCCGCCGACGAGTTCTTCGAACATGTCGGCGTCGCCGAGCGAGACGCCACCGGCAACGACCTTGTCTGCGGTGAGCAGGTCGGGGCGGGTGGAGGTGCGCTCGACCGGCGTGACGGAGACGACCTCGGCGGTGCGTGCGCCGGAGGTTTCGACGTTGAGGTCGCGCACCTCAGGCGTTGCGACGGCAGCGGCGCGGGTTTCCACAGCACCGGGGCGCACGGTGATGATCGGTGCGGAGTGGGTGGCAGCGGCAGTCGCGGTGTAGGCGCCGCCGAAGTTCTGGTGGTCGGTGACGATGCCTTCTGCGTCTCGACGAACCGCCACCGCGTCGGTCAACAGCGCCTTGCCTGCGCGCACGGCTACACGGCCGGCGGTTTCGCGCCCGCGCACGGTGTGGGAAAACAACACGGCGGCGGGGTTGAGGGTGGTGAGGGCGGTGGTGGTGGCGTCGACAAGTGGGGCGTCGGAAACCAGCACCGTGGCCGCGCCGAGGGTGCTGAGGGCGTCGGCGTGGGTGCGGTCGTCGATAAGAACGATGGGGGTGCCGATTTCGGAGGCCGCGCCGATGAGTTCGGCGGCGTGGGGGTCGAGGCTGCCGTCGTGGGAGCGGTCCGGGACAACGAGAATTTCAGTCATGGGTGCTCCTTAAATGAGGTTTTTGGATTCGAGGAAGTCGACGAGTTTCGCGGCGGCGGTGGAGTTGGCGTCGATGATTTCGCCGCGTTCGCGGGCCGGGCGCTTGTCAATGGCGACCATGATGGCGCGCGGGTGGGTGAAATCTTCCGCGTCGATGTCCAGGTCGGCGAGTGTGAGTGTGTTGAGCTCCTTCTTCTTCGCCGCCATGAGTCCCTTGAAGTTGGGGTAGCGGGGGTCGGCGAACTCGTCGGCAACAGCGACGACGGCTGGGAGGTCGGCGCGCAGTTCGACGACCGCCCCGTCGGAGGCCTGGGTGGCGGTGACGTTTGTGCCGTCGACGGTCAGTTCCGTCAGGTTGGTCAGTACGGGCCAGTTCAGGTGTTCGGCGATCATGGGGGCGATGACGCCGGTGCCACCGTCGGAGGACATGTTGCCCGTAACGACGAGGTCGTAACCGTTCTTGCGAATCAACGCTGCAAGCACCTCGGCGGTGAGGGTGGCGTCGGCGCCGGTCAAGGCGTCGTCGGAAACGATGTAGGCCTCGGTGGCGCCCATGGCGATGCCGCGGCGGATCGAATCGGCAGACGTTTCGGGGCCGACGCTGAGGATTTCGACCACGGTGTCGTCGTCAAGTGCTTCCGCGATGCGTAGCGCTGCTTCGACGGCGCGTTCGCCAACTTCGTCGGCAACAACGTCGCCGGAGCGGTCGGTCAGACCAGTCTCCAGGTTCATTTCGCGGTCGCTGTAGGTGTCCGGCACCTCTTTCAGCAGCACGGCAATACGCACGGCCACTCCTTATAGGTAGGGGGTAGGCAATCGTGCGCAGTCTAGCGCACGGCTAAAAGTCGAATCCCCCGAAGTCGAAGCCGCCGCCGAAGTCACCCATGTCTCCGCCGAAATCGCCACCGCCCATGTCACCCATGTCACCCATATCTCCCATGTCGCCCATGCCTTCGGCGCCAGCAGCGTCGCCGAGACCGCCAGCCTCAAACGCTTCGGGTGCTGCTGCGCCGGACATGCCGGCGAACATGGTGGAGTAGAACATCATCGACGACGCAGCCCACATGCCGGTCATCATCGCTGGGGCCCACCAGGCGGTGGAGTACCAGCCAGCAGGAACGGGGCGGCCTGCGACGGCTCCGCCGGGGTAGTAGTGCGGGGTGGCCTCGGTGGCTACGGGCGATGCGGTAACAACGGTGCCGTCTTCTTGGCGCACGCTGCGTTGTTCAGTCACGCGGCCTGCCTGGCGCTGGCCTTCCAACTCTGGCAGCGCGGGCCCTGCGGGAAGCCCCATGATCTCGCGCGCTGCATTGACGTAGTGCAGGCCCTCGAGCGCGGATTCGCGGGCGAGCATGGCTTGTTTCGGCGTGCGGGCGTCGGCAAGACCTGCGCTTGCGGCGTTGAACCGCTCGGAGGCGTCCGCCATGGCCTGGGTGGAGGCGGCGTCGTTGCCGGAGAGGTTCAGCACCTGCGAGCCGAGTCGGTCGGTCCATCGCTTGGCGTCGGCGTAGGCGTCGTCGAAAGAAATCTGTGCCTGCTGGCGCGATTGCACTTGACGACGACCCCCGCTACCCATCGTGGGCAGCATGATCAACGCACCAATAGCAAAGACGATGAGCAACAGACCGAGCATGGCTCCTCCTAAAATTCGTTGTTGTTTGGTTCAACGGGTGAACCTGCGCTAAAGTTCCGAGCAGCCGTTAAGGCAGCGTTTCTACGCATGGGAATGTCGTATAGTGGCTAATACCTCAGCCTTCCAAGCTGAAGACGCGGGTTCGATTCCCGTCATTCCCTCCACGTCATGAGTCGCGACAATTGGGAAGCCTTGCACCAGAGTGGTTCTAAGCGATTACTCTGGTGCAAGGCTATGTTTGTTTGCGGGATTGTGTTGGGCTGCTTTTCCTGTATTGTGGCGCTATTCCCACAGTTTGGGGTTGCCAGATCGTTGAGCGTCTACCTTCCCTTCGCTCAGGTGTTAGCCTTCCCGCAAGTACTGGGGCTGGTGATACTACTCCTAGGCGGGTGTGCTACCGGTGTCGGTTGGTGGAGGCGATGGCCAAGACTTGCCCTAACTTCTTGTTTAGTGTGGATTGTCGCGGGAGCAGGATTTTTGTTCGCACCGAATGGTATCCCACATCAGGTCAGCGGCCAACAACATTCCACTGTTGCAGAGAGGAACCTGACGGTCGTTACGTTTAATACGGGATCAATGCTGGACACCAGCGATTTCCAACAACTTGTCAGTACATGGGATCCCGACATCATCGTTTTGCCCGAAACGTCCGGCTATGAGCTTCGTGAAGCGATAGAAACGTCAAACTATGACGGCCAGCTCTTTGAAACTCGTAATGATGGTCTTCCGAACACTTATACAGGGCAAATCGCCCCCACGTCAGTCGTAGTACATAAAAGGCTTGGAGCAGCGCACTTTACACGAGGCCCGGTAACATCATTCGGAACAGTTGCCATCGAGTTTGAGGATGCTCGGCTTCCTGTGATTCTAGGGCTACACACAGCACCACCGTTGCCTAGACTTATGAATCAGTGGCGAGATGACATCAATCGTGTCGTTGAGTTTGGGAGCTCGATACAAAAACCGCTTATAATCGCGGGCGACTTTAACGCCACTCTTCGCCACGGACCTCTTGCCACTAGAGGCAGCCTTATTGATTCGCAAGAGCTCTGTTCAACCACCCCCACTGGTACGTGGCCAGCTGGTGCGCCCAACCTTTTAAGATCACCCATCGACCATATCTTCGTAACACAAGGAATAACAGCCCACTCCTGTCAAGTGCAGCAGATTGGTTACTCCGATCACCTCGCTTACAAAACTCAAGTAGCGGTTCAATGAGTGTTTGAGCACTGCTTAGAGTTGATGCCTCTAATCATTTTCGCAGCATAAAACGCGCTTTAAGCGATTCTGAGGGCCTTAGATTCCCGGTGGAAGTTGAGGATTAGTTTTTCTTCCTTTCGACGCTCTGCGGGGTTTGCAGGCCCCGTAGAGGGCATGAAATCTCTAGCGCCTAGGCCATGGGCTGGCGGGCTAGGCCCTCCGCGCGCAAAAATCCCGAATCAAACCCCGGATTGACCTATTAAACCCAGGAAGGAGGTGGACTCGTGGCCAAGGACGGTACCAACCGCGGCGGCAGACGCGTCCGCGCCGGCGCGAAAACCCGATCCCCTCAAGGACAAGCTCGAAGCCGGCAAACCCGCCTCCAGGCTGCTCGAACCCGTCGACCGGGACCCTTTCGGCCTGGACGGTGTGGACATGGGTGAAGGCGCTGTACTCGACGGGAAACTATGCCCGAACCTTCCGCCTATCTGTCCGCGACACAGCGTGATGGTCAGCCGCTGCTGGCTGGGGAGCTCTATCGGGAAACCTGGGCCTGGCTCAACGCACGCGGTGTTGCCTCCTTCGTATCCCCAAGATTGATTGAGGCCTACGCCCAGGCGTTCGCCCGCTACATCCAGTGCGAGGAGACGATTACCAAGTTCGGCCTGCTCGGCACGCACCCAACCACGGGGGCTACGATCGCGTCCCCGTTCGTCGCTATGAGCCAGAGCTTTTCTAAGCAGGCGAATGTGTACTGGTACGAGATCTACGAAATTGTCTGCGCCACCAGCTCCCGTGAGTACGCAGGAGCCAGCCCTGCGGATGAGTTGATGGAGCGCCTGCTCAAATCCCGCTAAACCCACAGACCTGCTGCGCTTCACTCGTCCTTTTGTTGTTGCCCATTCCGGTGAATGCCGGGGTGAGCATTTCTTGCCCGTACCCACTTCCCAGTTGATTGGAGTTCACCCGATGCCCACTGTTCGTACCAGTGAGTCGACCTTTATTGGTCACCCGGACAAGCTCTGCGACCTCATCGCCGGCATCATCCTCGACGACCTGCTCGTCACTGACCCGGCGGCGCGGTGCGCGGTGGAGGTCATGGCGACCAAGGGCCGCATCATCGCCGCAGGCGTTAGCACCTCCCTCGAAGCCCGCGACGGGAATGAATCTGCGTTCGTGCTCACCGGTGCTGGCGACCAGGGCACCGTCTACGGCTACGCCACCGCCGAGACCCGCGAGCGCCTTCCCCTGCTACTCGTGATCGCGCACGACATCTGCAAGCGCCTGGATACCGCACGGGTGGATGGGGTGATCCGGGGTATCGGCTCGGACGGCAAATCCCAAGTCTCCTTGCGTTACGACGATGACGGCCACGCCACCGACGTGGAAGCAGTCGTCGTCTCGATCCAACACACCAAGGACACGGATTTGGAAGAGCTTCGCCGCCAGGTCACGAACCTCATCATCACCTCAGCCTTTGTATCCACCGTGACCACCTTTGGTCCAGGGTAAACGCCGGTTCTGCATGCAGAACCGGTTTTTTCTACCCCGATGTGACCCCGCTTTGATCGCCCGCTACAATGATCAACCTGAACCGCTTGAGTGGTTACTGATTCGGTTCATACCGTGGCGGTTTTGCCGCCTACGGGGCGTGGCGCAGTTTGGTAGCGCACCTGCTTTGGGAGCAGGGGGTCGCAGGTTCAAATCCTGTCGCCCCGACAAAGGCGGGCCCGTTTTGTACGGGCCCGCCACTTATAAG
>NZ_KV789325.1:7265-89869 GCF_001807545.1 Corynebacterium sp. HMSC08F01
CCCGCCACTTATAAGCACTGAAACTCGTTGATGGAAACAAGTACAGGAGAAACCCGTGAAGACTAACGTCGAAAAGCTCAGCGACACCCGCGTTAAGCTCAACGTCAGCGTGCCGTTCGACGAGCTTGGCCCGGAGATCGACCAGGCATACAAGGCGATCTCCCAGCAGGTCAACATTCCGGGCTTCCGTCGCGGCAAGGCTCCGCGCCAGCTGATCGACGCTCGTTTCGGCCGCGGTCCGATCCTGGAGCAGGTTGTCAACGACATGCTGCCGACCCGCTACGAGCAGGCTCTGGCAGAGAACGACCTGAACCCGCTGGGCCAGCCGGAGATTGAGGTCACCAAGATCGAGGACAACGACGTTGTCGAGTTCACCGCTGAGATCGACGTCCGTCCGGAGATCAAGGTGCCGGACTTCTCCAAGATTGAGGTCACTGTTCCGGAGCTCAAGGTTGACGACGAGGCTGTTGACGCCGAGCTCGACTCCCTGCGTGAGCGTTTCGGTGAGCTCAAGGACACCAAGCGCAAGATGAAGACCGACGACTTCGCGGTCATCGACCTTGAGGCTTCCATTGACGGCGAGAAGCTCGACGACGCTTCCGCTGAGGGCCTGACCTACCGCGTCGGCGCCGACGACCTGATGAAGGGTCTGGACACCGCTCTGCGTGGCATGAAGACCGGCGAGGACAACGAGTTCGAAACCGAGATCCAGTACGGCGAGAACAAGGGCAAGAAGGCGACCGTCAAGGTCCACGTCCAGCAGACCAAGGAGCGCAAGCTTCCGGATCTTGACGACGAGTTCGTCCAGATGGCGTCCGAGTTCGACACCGTCGACGAGCTGCGTGAGTCCACCCGCGAGCAGGTTGAGGAGAACGCGAAGGCGAAGCAGGCTGCTGACATTCGCGATGAGGTCCTCAAGGCTGCCCTCGCCCAGGTTGAGTTCGCGCTGCCGGAGTCGATCGTCGACGAGCAGGTGCACAACCAGCTCCACCAGCTGCTCGGCCAGATGGCTCACGACGAGAACGCACTGGCGCAGCTGCTTGAGGCGCAGGGCACGACCCGCGAAGAGTTTGACAAGGAGTCCCGCAAGCAGGCTGAAGAGTCCGTGCGCACCCAGCTGTTCCTCGACGCTGTCGCAGAGGAAGAGCAGCCGGAGGTTTCCCAGCAGGAGCTCACCGACCACATCCTGTTCACCGCACAGTCCTACGGCATGGACCCGAACCAGTTCGTGGCTCAGCTGCAGCAGTCCGGCCAGATCGCGAACCTGTTCTCCGACGTGCGTCGCGGCAAGGCCCTCGCCGCCGCTATCTCTCGCACCTCGGTGAAGGATGAGGCTGGCAACAAGGTTGACCCGAACGATTACTTCGGTGAGATCGAGGAAGAGGACGAGGCTGCTGAGGAGCAGTAAACTCCGTTAATCTTTGAACGGCCGGGAGCGTGTGTTTGCTCCCGGTCGTTTTTGTTGTGGGCGTGGGGTCGTCGATAAGAGTTGCCCGTACGCCGGTAGCGAACAAGGTTTAGCTACCTCCCGTGCGCGAGTAGGGTGGTGGCGTTACACGACGAACTAGCGAAGGAGCATCTGTTATGACTTCCCCGACTCAAGGTATGAACCTGGGAGACTCGGTGTACGAGCGCCTCCTGCGGGAGCGCATTATTTTCCTGGGTCAGCAGGTGGATGATGAGATTGCCAACAAGCTTTGCGCCCAGATTCTGCTGCTGTCGGCTGAGGATCCGACGCGCGACATCAGTCTTTACATCAACTCGCCGGGCGGTTCGGTGACCGCAGGTATGGCGATTTACGACACGATGAAGTACTCCCCGTGCGACATCGCTACCTACGGCATGGGTCTGGCTGCTTCCATGGGCCAGTTCCTGCTGTCTGGCGGCACGAAGGGCAAGCGTTACGCGCTGCCGCACGCACGCATCATGATGCACCAGCCCTCCGCAGGTGTTGGCGGCACTGCTGCTGATATTGCGATCCAGGCTGAGCAGTTTGCCGCGACGAAGCGTGAGATGGCTGAACTTATCGCAGAGCACACCGGCCAGACCTTCGAACAGATCACGAAGGATTCGGACCGTGACCGTTGGTTTACCGCGATGGAGGCCAAGGAATACGGCATCGTGGACCACGTCATCGAGAATGCCGCCATGGCTGGCGAGCACGCGATTGGCGACTAAGGCAAGCAACGAGAAGAGGAGACTTTTACTATGACTTTCCAAATGCCCAGCTCCCGCTACGTGCTGCCGCAGTTCCTGGAGGAGACCAGCTTCGGCACGAAGCAGATTGATCCGTACGGTAAGCTGTTCGAGGAGCGCATTGTGTTCCTTGGCACCCAGGTTGATGACACGTCGGCGAACGACATCATGGCCCAGCTGCTGGTCCTGGAGTCCCAGGATCCGGACCGTGACATCACGATGTACATCAACTCCCCGGGTGGTTCGTTTACCGCGTTGATGGCGATTTACGACACGATGCAGTACGTCCGCCCCGACGTGCAGACGGTGTGCCTCGGCCAGGCTGCATCCGCCGCCGCAGTCATCCTGGCTGCCGGTGCGCCGGGTAAGCGTGCGGCGCTGCCGAACTCGCGTGTGCTGATCCACCAGCCGGCTACCCAGGGCACCCAGGGTCAGGTGTCGGACCTGGAGATCCAGGCGGCTGAGATCGACCGTATGCGTCGTCTCATGGAGAACACGCTGTCGCACCACACGGGCCGTACGCCAGAGCAGGTTCGTATTGATACCGACCGCGACAAGATCCTCACCGCTGAGGAAGCCGTGGAGTACGGGATCATCGACCAGGTCTTCGACTACCGCAAGCTCAACGGCTAAAAAGAAAGGCGCCCGTAAGGGCGCTTTTTAGCTTTACGACGACACCCTCACCGGCGTCGCACCACAACCACCTACTGTTCGGTTGGGGTTTCCACGACGTCGGCGGAGGTCGGCGCTGCGTCGTCGCAGAACTTCACTGCGTTACGGATGGCTTCTGGTGCGCCCTCGAAGTCGCCGCGCGACCAGCACACGCCGTCTGCGGTGTTTTGCGGGTCTACAGACGCCCAACCGTTGCCCCGTGCGACCCAGTAGTAGTCCTGACCGTCTGGTGTGACGGTGCGGGCCCATTCACGGTCGCAGAAGGTGCTGTATTCGTCGCTGGCGCCCTGCGAGCCTTGTGCGGGCCATGCGCAGGCTGCCCCCGGCTCGTCCGGTGCGGGAGCGACCTCTGGCTCGCGTGCGGAACCGCCGGAGTTGCCGGATCCGCTCGAGCTGCGGCGACTGCTGCTGGACTTGGTGGACGTCTTCGACGAGGAGCTCGAGGAGCTCTTCGTGGTTGTGGACAAGGAGGTTGTGGTCTCGTCGTCTTCCTCGGAGGTGGTGGTCGTCGGGGTTGGGGTGGCTGTTGTGCTGGTTTGGGGGAAATCCAGCACCGGTTCAGCAATGCGTGCCTCGTCGTCCGAGCCGCCGCAGGCGGAAAGCGCCGGGACGGCGATGAGCGCTGCGGCGATGGTGGCAAGTGCGCGGCTGCGTTTCACGGGTACGGATTTCCTTTCAGACACATCAAAGAATGTGTCTAGGCTAGCTGATCGTTCCGAGGACAATGCGCTTAGTTTAGTCCCACTGCGTTTTGGGTGCGTGGGACGGGAACAGGGATGTGTCGTCGTGCGTTGTAGGGTGTGGGGTTCAGCACCCACTAGACTTGGGGAAGATTTCGGCGAGGGAACGGGAGTAGATACGCGCATATGGCCACTACGCATGACAGCGCTAGCCTTCTGAAGTGCTCTTTCTGCGGCAAAAGCCAGCAGCAGGTCCGCAAACTTATTGCGGGCGGAGGCGTCTACATTTGCGACGAATGCATCGAGCTGTGCAACGAGATCATCGAAGAGGAGCTTGCCGGTGCGGAACGTCAGGAGGAGTCCGGGGACCGTTTGCCGCGGCCGTCGGAGATCACGGCGTTTTTGAACGAGTATGTCATCGGCCAGGATGCAGCGAAGCGCACGCTTGCGGTAGCGGTGTACAACCACTACAAGCGTATTAAGGCTGAGGAGTCGAATCTTTCGGCCCGCGCGAAGGATGAGGAAGTGGAGATTTCCAAGTCCAATATTTTGTTGCTTGGACCTACGGGTTCCGGCAAGACGTACCTTGCGCAGACGCTGGCTCGCATGCTGAATGTGCCGTTTGCCATTGCAGATGCGACGAGCTTGACGGAAGCGGGCTATGTCGGCGAGGACGTGGAGAACATTCTGCTGAAGTTGCTGCAGGCCGCGGACTTTGACGTGAATCGTGCGCAGCACGGCATCATTTATGTCGACGAAGTGGACAAGATTTCGCGCAAGTCTGAAAACCCGTCGATTACTCGTGACGTTTCGGGTGAGGGCGTGCAGCAGGCGCTGCTGAAGATCCTGGAAGGCACGGTTGCGTCGGTGCCGCCGCAGGGCGGGCGTAAGCACCCGAACCAGGAGTTCATCCAGGTGGATACGTCGAACATCTTGTTTATTGTCGCCGGTGCGTTCGCAGGTTTGGACAAGGTGATCGCGGAGCGCGTGGGTAAGAAGGGTATCGGCTTCGGTGCGGAGATCGATTCGAAGTCGGAGCGCGACGAGGCGAACATGATGGCGCAGGTGCAGCCGGGCGATCTGGTGAAGTTCGGCCTGATCCCCGAGTTCATTGGCCGTTTGCCGATCATCGCGCACGTCGATGATCTGGATCGCGACTCGATGAAGCGCGTGCTTACGGAGCCGAAGAACTCGTTGGTGAAGCAGTACAAGCGCCTGTTCGCGATGGACGGCGCGGAACTGACGGTGACCGACGAGGCGCTCGGTGTGATCGCAGACAAGGCCGCGGAGCGCAAGACCGGCGCTCGTGGTCTGCGCGCGATTATGGAGGAACTGCTTGTGCCGGTGATGTACGAGTTGCCGGACCGCGAAGGTATTGCAGAGGTTGTGCTCGATGAGGAGGCTGCGCTCGGCACGGGTGAGCCGAAGTTCATCGAGGAAGAAAAGAAGCGTTCCGCGTAAAGCCGTCGCGCTTAGATTAGGCCGCCGTCGTCGCTGTAGACGTCGGCGGTTTCTTCTTCGGCGGTGGGGGTGGGCTCGAGGTATGCCTCGTAGCCGGAGTAGGGGATGTTGGACGTAAGAAACGTCAGTACGGTATCGATGACCATGCGGCGCATGCCGTCGATGTTGCGGCGGCTTGCAAAGTCAACGTCGCTGACACTGAGCGCGGTCAGGCTGTTGCCCACGCGGAAGAAGCACAGTGAGGCAACCAGCGTGAGCAGGTCGACGGCGGAGATCCCAGGCCGGAAAGCACCCGCGTCCTGACCGGCGAGCAGCAGGCGTTCGACGTGGAGGAGCACTTCGTTTGCGCCGACCAGAGCGGCCGCGTCCTCTTCGGCGGCGACGGGGTCCAGGTTTTCGCGCAGCACCAAACGCACCGCGTCGGGGTTGTCCAAAAATGCGTGGTAGAGCGCGTCGACGTAACGGCGCATCCCTTCGACGGGGGCTGCGTAGGAACGGGTGGCGATGTCCTGGGGTGGGGTGATGCGTCCGCTCGCCGCTTTGAGCGCTGCGAGGTACAGGCCGCGTTTGTTGCCAAAGTGGTAGTGGATCATCCGTTTGCTCATGCCGGTGGTGCGGGCGAGTGAGTTGAGTTTGACGTCGGAAAACCCGTGGTGGGCAAACGCGGTGACTGCGGCATTGACGACATCATCGGGGGAGGGGGCGGTCGCGGGTGCGGCGGTGTCGGCCATGTCCGTGGGCTCCCTTTCGGTGTGGTTCGGTGTGGTTCGGTGTGGTGGGGTCGTCGATACGCTTCTTTGCTTCCTCTCATCGTGCACCACTTGGCAGATCAGTGGCGCAGTACCGGCCAATGTTGCCCCCTGTGGGGGTAGGTTGAAGGGGAAACAGAAACAGAAAGAGGAGGCCTCATCATGTCCCAGACCCCCGCAAACGTCGTTGTTACCGGCGCAGCAGGCAACATTGCGTACTCGTTGCTGTGGCGCGTGGCAGCAGGCGACGTCTTCGGCCCCGATCGTCCGGTGAACCTGACGCTGCTGGAGATCCCGGAGGCGGTGCGTGCGGCTGAGGGCACGGCAATGGAGCTCAACGACTCGGCGCTGCCGCTTCTGAACAAGATCACGGTGACCGACGACGCAAACAAGGCGTTCGACGGTGCGCAGGCGGCGTTCCTGGTGGGGGCGAAGCCGCGCGGCAAGGGGGAGTCGCGCGCGGACATGCTGGCTGCGAACGGCAAGATTTTCATCGGACAGGGGCAGGCGATCAACAACGGTGCTGCGGATGACGTCCGCGTGCTGGTGGTCGGCAACCCGGCGAACACGAATGCCTACATTGCGAACAAGGCGGCGCCGGATGTGCCAGCGGATCGCTTCAACGCGCTGATGCGTTTGGACCACAACCGTGCGCTGTCGATGCTCTCGCAGCAGCTCGGGGTGGCCTCGAGCGCCATTGAGCGTCTGACAGTGTGGGGTAACCACTCGGATACGCAGTTCCCGGACATCACGTACGCCACGGTGGACGGCAACCCGGTTGAGGTGGATCGCGCCTGGTATACCGACGAGTTCATCCCGCGCGTGGCCAAGCGCGGCGCGGAGATCATCGAGGTGCGCGGTAAGTCCTCGGCGGCGTCTGCGGCGTCGGCGTCGGTGGATCACATGCGCGACTGGGTGCAGGGCACGGCTGGCAAGTGGACGACGGCTGCGTTGCCGTCGACGGGCCAGTACGGCGTGGACGAAGGGCTTGTGTTCGGCTTCCCGGTGACGGGTGAAAACGGTGCGTGGGAGGTCGTCGAAAAGCTGGAGCTCAGCGACGATCAGCGGGCTCGTATCGACGCCAACATCACCGCCCTGAAGGACGAGGCGGCGATCGCCGACAAGCTGTTCTAGGGAGCTCGTTAAGATAGGTCGCGTGACTGACAAAAATCTGAACCGCACTGACGCGCTGCCGAAGTCGTGGGAGCCCAGCGACCACGAACGCGACCTCTACGAAGGCTGGGTCAAGGCAGGCTATTTCACTGCCGACGCCCACTCTGACAAGCCTGCGTACTCCATCGTGCTGCCGCCGCCAAACGTGACGGGTCAGCTGCACATGGGCCATGCGCTCGACCACACGCTGATGGATTCCCTGGTGCGCCGCAAGCGCATGCAAGGCTACGAGGTGCTGTGGCTGCCGGGCATGGACCACGCAGGCATCGCCACCCAGACCAAGGTCGAGGCGAAGCTCAAGGCCGAAGAAGGCAAGGACCGCTACGACTACGGCCGTGAAGAGTTCATTGACCGGGTGTGGGAGTGGAAGGAGCAGTACGGTGGCACGATCACCTCGCAGATGCGTGCGATCGGCGATTCCGTCGACTGGTCCCGCGAGCGCTTCACGCTGGACGAGGGCCTGTCGCGCGCCGTCCAGACCATCTTTAAGCAGCTCTACGACCGCGGCCTGGTCTACCGCGATTACCGCCTGGTCAACTGGTCGCCGGTGCTGGAGACTGCTGTGTCCGACATTGAGGTCGTGTACAAGGACGTCGAGGGCGAGTTCGTCTCCATTCGCTACGGCTCGCTTGACGACGACCAACCGCACCTGATCGTTGCCACGACGCGTGTGGAGACGATGCTGGGCGACGTCGCCATCGCCGTTCACTCTGACGACGAGCGCTACTCCCACCTCATCGGCGAAGTCTTCGAGCACCCACTGCGCGAAGGCATGCAGGTCAAGGTCATTGCCGACGACTACGTGGACATGGAACTCGGCACCGGTGCGGTGAAGATCACCCCGGCGCACGACCCGAACGACTACGAGATGGGTCTGCGCCACGACCTTGAGATGCCGATCATCATGGACGAAAAGGGCCGCATCGCTGATACCGGCACCAAGTTTGACGGCATGAGCCGCGAAGAAGCCCGCGTCGCCGTGCGCGAGGCGCTGGCTGAGCAGGGCCGCATTGTCAAGGAAGTGCGCCCGTACGTCCACTCCGTGGGCCACTCGGAGCGTTCCGGTGAGCCGATCGAGCCGCGCCTGTCCCTGCAGTGGTTTGTCAAGGTCGACGAGCTGGCCAAGATGTCCGGCGATGCCGTGCGCGAAGGCGACACCAAGCTTCACCCGGAGTCGATGGAGAAGCGCTACTTCGACTGGGTGGACAACATGCACGACTGGACCATTTCGCGCCAGTTGTGGTGGGGCCACCGCATCCCGATCTGGTACGGCCCGGAGGACGACAACGGCGAGCGTGACGTGGTTTGCGTCGGCCCGGACGAAGAGCCGCCGGCAGGCTACGAGCAGGATCCAGACGTTTTGGATACCTGGTTCTCGTCGGCACTGTGGCCGTTTTCCACGATGGGTTGGCCGGACAAGACCCCGGATTTGGAGAAGTTCTTCCCAACCACCGTGCTGGTTACCGCCTACGACATCCTGTTCTTCTGGGTTGCCCGCATGATGATGTTCGGCACCTTTGCAGGCTCGACCACCCCGGAGATCCTGGGGGAGGGTAAGGATGGCCGCCCGCAGATCCCGTTCGAGCACCTCTACCTACACGGCCTGGTGCGCGACGAGAAGGGCCGCAAGATGTCGAAGTCCTTGGGCAACGGCATCGACCCGATGGATTGGGTGGAGCAGTACGGTGCGGATGCGCTGCGCTTCGCCCTGGCTCGTGGTGCGAACCCGGGTGTGGACCTGCCGATTGGCGACGACCACGCCACCGCCGCCCGCAACTTTGCCACCAAGCTGTTTAACGCCACCAAGTTCGCGCTCATGAACGGCGCGCGCGTGGACGCGTTGCCTGCACGCGAGGTGCTGACCGACGCTGACCGTTGGATCCTGGATCGAGCCGAGGAAGTCCGCGCCAAGGTGGACGCCTACCTGGACGATTACCAGTTTGCCAAGGCCAACGAGGCGCTTTACCACTTCGCGTGGGATGAGCTGTGCGACTGGTACCTGGAGATCGCCAAGACCCAGATCCCGCGGGACGGCGAGAGCGAGCAGGGTGAGAACACCAAGGTGGTCCTCGGCCGTGTGATCGATGTTGTGCTGCGCCTGCTGCACCCGACGATGCCGTTTATCACCGAGGTGCTGTGGAAGGCACTGACCGGCGGCGAAACGGTGACGCTCGCGCCGTGGCCGACCGCAGAGGACACCAACGGTGGTGCCGCGACCGATGAGGACGCTCGCCGTCGCATCGAAGATTCGATCAAGCTCATCACCGAGCTGCGTCGCTTCCGCTCTGATCAGGGTGTGAAGCCGTCGCAGAAGGTGCCGGCTCGCCTGGACTTCGCTTCGGCTGATCTGGTGGGCCAGGAGGCAATGGTGCGCCAGATTGCGAAGGTGACGGCGCCGGAGGATGACTTTGAGGCCTCGGCAAGCATTGAGATGCGCCTGAGCAAGGTCAACCTGGACGTCGCGTTGGATACTTCCGACACCGTCGATGTCGCTGCGGAGCGCAAGCGCCTGGAAAAGGAGCTTGCGGCGGCGCAGAAGGAGCTCGACACCACTGGAGGCCAGTTGGCTAATGAGCAGTTTTTGGCTAATGCGCCGGAGCAGGTCGTCGAGAAGATTAAGGTGCGGCAGCAGGTGGCGCAGGAGGAATTCGAGCGCGTCACGGCTCGTCTTGAGGCGCTGAAGTAATGGCGGATAAGTCGTTCGATCCGGAAGCGCGGGCAGCGTACGAGGCGCTTCGAGCACAGCTTGGCGACGACGCCCTCGAGGGCATC
This sequence comes from Corynebacterium sp. HMSC08F01, assembly GCF_001807545.1. Lineage (NCBI taxonomy): Bacteria > Bacillati > Actinomycetota > Actinomycetes > Mycobacteriales > Corynebacteriaceae > Corynebacterium > Corynebacterium sp. HMSC08F01. The sequence continues at coordinate 16,969 of NZ_KV789325.1, forward strand.
GACATCGCCGACCTCGAATCCGGCCGTGACACCGACTTCGGCCACCTGGAGATGACCGATCACGGCATCACGCTCAACCTGGCCGACATGCCGGCCGAGACCGGCACAGATGCTGCTGACGCCGATACCGACGAGCCTGCACCAACCCTGGCTCCGGAGGGAGACCACCCGGACTTTGACAAGGTGGTCGTCCAGTTGGATGCGCGTGCGGCGGCGAATGACCCGAACCCGTCGCTGGATCGCATTGCGATGCTGATGGATTTGCTGGGTACGCCCCAGCAGTCCTTCAACGTTATTCACGTTGCGGGCACGAACGGCAAGACGTCGACGGCGCGTATGGCGGAGTCGATCCTGCGCGCGCTGAACCGTCGCACGGGGTTGTTTACCTCGCCGGAGCTGGAGCGTGTCACCGAGTGCATCCTCATTGACGGGGAGGAGATTTCCCAGACCCGTTTCGTGGATGTGTGGCGCGACATTGAGCCGTACGTGGACATGGTGGACGCGCACTTCCGCGAGCGCGGCGAGGCGGAGATGAGCCGTTTCGAGCTGCTTGTCGGCATTGCGTACGCGGCGTTTGCGGACGCACCCGTGGATGTTGCGATCGTCGAGGTCGGCATGGGCGGCACCTGGGATGCGACGAACGTGGTGGAGGCGGACGTGTCCGTCATCACCCCGATCGGTATCGACCACCAGCGGTTCCTCGGTGAGACGATCGAGGAGATCGCCACGCACAAGGCAGGCATTATCAAGGCCCGGGAGCGCGACGGCTACGGACCGGCGGAAAACATCGCCATCGTTGCTGAGCAGGAGCCGGAGGCGATGCACGTCATCCTGGAGCGCGCGGTGGAAACCGGCGCGGCGGTGGCGCGACAGGGCCGCGACTTTACTATCGACGACTCCTCAGTCGCCGTCGGCGGCCAGCAACTATCGCTGCAGGGCCTTGGCGGAGTCTACGACGACATCTTCTTGCCGCTGTCCGGCGCACACCAGGCAGAGAACGCTTCGGTGGCGCTGGCTGCGGTGGAGAGCTTCTTCGGCGTGTCCCGCGAGCACCCGTTGGATATGGATTCGGTGCGCCAGGGCTTCGCGGAGGTGAAGGTGCCTGCGCGCGTGGAGCGAGTGCTGGGTGATCCGGTGGTGCTCATCGACGCCGCCCACAACCCCCACGGCGCGGCCACGCTCGCCGAAGCGATGCAGCGCGACTTCAACTACCAGTCCGTTATCGGCGTGGTGTCCATCTTCGCGGACAAGGATGCTCGCGCGATGCTGGCAGCGCTCGAGCCGGTGCTCGCGGATGTGGTGATCACCCAGAACACCGACCCGCGCGCGATGGACGCTTACGAGTTGGCGGAGATCGCCTACGAGGTCTTCGGCGATGAGCGTGTGCGTGTCGACGACAACCTGCCCTCGGCGATCGAACTCGCCATCGAGTTGGCCGAGGAGGAAGGCCCCGAAGGCGTCGGTGTGCTCATCACCGGCTCCGTTGCCACCGCAGGTCAGGCGCGCACCTACCTGCGTTCGTCGCGGGGTGTGCAGTGACCGCGCACCTGCTGTTGCCTGGCACGGCGCCTGTGATTGTTACGGCGCCGCACGCTGTTGAGCAGCAGCGCGACGGCAAGATCAAGCTTGCGGAGCCCGCGACCCGTTGGCTCGCGGAGCAACTCCACGAGCACGTAGGCGCGACAGCGTTGATCAAGACCGACGCGGATAAGGCGGATCCGAACTCGGACGAGCACAGTCCGTTCCGGGACGTCGCGGTGCGCGAGGTCGAGCAGCGTGGGATCGTTGCGGGCATCGACTTGCACCAGATGAACCCGGACCGGCCCGATCAGGTAATCCTGGGAACCGGTCGCGGGCGCAACATCCACGACGATTGGCGGGTGCGCGACATTGTGGTCGCCGAGTTCAACGCGTGCGGTGTGCCCGTGCTTGTCGACGAAATCTTTCCCGCAATGGGGCTTCACCGCGTCTCCTCCGACGTCGCGGCGCGTACCAATATCCCGTACGTGCAGGTGGAGATGAACAGCGCCGCGCTCGACGAAGGGCCGCGCGAACACATGCTGGCTGCGTTGACGCGCATCGTGCAGCGCTTTGCGGAGGAATTGGCGTGAAACCGACCTGGCTGGTGACCAACCGATGGCTGCACTGGGACAAGTTTGAGTGGCAGTTCGACCAGATCATCGGGGCATCACACGGCCAGATTGAGCGTGTGACCACCGACTACGCGGTTACTCATTTGGAGGACCTTCCCGAGGTGGCCTTCATCATGGATAAGGATGTCGCCGCGGTTGCGCAGTTGGAGGCGTTCGGGGTCAGGTGCGTGAATTCGTCGCAAAGCATTGCGCTGTGTGACAACAAGGCGTACACGCATGCGGCGCTGACTCGGGCGGGGATCGCGCACCCGAAAACGATCACCGCGCCGCTGGTGTACCGCAACCTCGCGGCGGAGGAATGGGCGAACAGCGAGTTTCTCGCCGCCGTCGAATATGCCCTGGGGTTTCCGGCGGTGGCGAAACATGCCGTTGGGTCGTGGGGCAGCGGGGTGTTTCTTGTAAATAGCCGCGACGAGCTCATCGACGTGCTGCGTGAGGCGTACCCCTCACCGGTGATTGTGGAGGAGTATGTTGCCGGCTCGCACGGCCGCGACGCGCGGATCTACATGGTGGGCGACACACCCGTCGCAGCGATGCGGCGCTTTGGCCAAGGTGGAGATTTCCGCGCCAACATCACCGGTGGCGGGCGTGCGCAAACCTGGGATCCCCCGGCCGAATACGTCGACGTTGCGCGTGCCGCGATGACAGCGCTTGGGCTGGATGTCGGCTCGGTGGACTTCCTCGACGCGCAAGAACCCCTGGTCGGCGAGGTGAACTCGAACGCACAGTTCGCGTCGCTGACGCAGACCACCGGAATCGACGTCGCAGCAGCAGTCGTTGAATATCTGGAGCAGCTTTGACCGAAAGGACAGGGGCGTCTGGCCGCGCGAGCGTATCGACGAGTCCCGCGTTGCCGTTCATTGTCTCCCTTGCGGCGGCACCGCGCCGGGCGCAGGTTATGGATGCCAGCTAGGTCTGGCTACGATAACCACCATGGCGAGAAAGAAGACGCAGCAGGAAATGGGTCCGCTTGGGCCTGGTAAGGCTCCCGTGAAGGATCCGATGGCGGGGCTCAGCGGTGTTCTTTCCGGCACGTTGATCATGGAAGCGATCACGGTGCTGCTCATTCTCACGGTGATCCTCAAGGTGGATGAGGGTGAGCACTGGACCACGTTTAACTGGGTCTACATCACCGTCATTGGGCTGGCCCATGTGGTGATGGCCGCGTTTCAGCGCAAGCCCGGCGCTCTGTGGATCGATTTGGCGTTGCAGGTCCCGCTGATTTTTGGTTTCTTCATCCACTGGTCTGTGACCGCTGTGGGCGTGATTTTCGGCATTGTGTGGTACTTCATCATCCAGATGCGCTCGGAGATGATTCAGCGTATGCGCCACGGTTACCTGGTTACTCAGCACCTGGGGACGTAAGTTCGCGCCGTAGGATTTTGCCTGCTGCGCTTCGGGGGATGGCGTCGACGAAAGTGACCATGCGCACTTTTTTGTAGGGGGTGACGCGCTGCGCAACCCATGCCATGATGTCGTCTTCACTCAGCGCCGTTTGCGTGACGACGAACGCACGTGGCACCTCCTCAACCACCCCGTCTACCGTTCGGCGGTGGCCTGTGACGGCCACGTCGTCGATGTCCGGGTGGGTGAGCAGGAGCGCTTCGAGTTCTGCGGGGGCGATTTGGAACCCGTGGTACTTGAACACGTCCTTGGCGCGGTCGATGATGGTGACCGTTTCATCCTCGTTGATCCGGGCGATGTCGCCGGTGTGCAGCCAACCGTCCCGGATGGCGTTTGCGGTGGCAGCCGGGTTGTCCAAGTAGCCACGCATGAGTTGAGGCCCGCGCACGAGGAGTTCGTTGTCCTGGCTGAGGCGGAACTCGGTGTTGGGGATGGCGAACCCGATCGTGCCCGGATCGGACTTGCCGGAGATGCCGACGTGGGTCACGGGTGCGGATTCGGTCGTGCCGTAGCCTTGTAGGATTTCAACGCCGATGTGGCGCTCGACTTTGCGCGCCAGGTTCGTATCCAGCGATGCCGCGCCGCACACCAAAAAACGGGTGGTGGCGAAATCTTCAGGGGTGGGGTGGTTGGACAACGCGAGTGCAAGCGGGGGAGCGATGTAGGACACATCGATTGCGCGGCCGCGGTGGGCAGCGGTGAACTCTGCAAGGTTGAAGCGGGCCGCGGTGAAGACGTGTCGGCGTGCGGTCAGCGACGACAACAGCAGTGTGTTGAGCCCATAGATGTGTGAAAACGGCAGGGGGGCGATCACACCACCGCCCCGGCCGATGCCGCTTGCAGCCAGTGCTGCGTTGAACTGGGCGGCGTTGGCGGTGATCGCGACGTGGGTTAACTCCACGCCTTTCGGCAGGCCTGTGGTGCCGGAGGAAAACGGAATCACCGCAACGTCGTCAGCGCTTCCGACGGGTTCGAACTCGCCGGGGCGGATGTCCTCGGCGGTGACGCGGTCGGTGGTGTGGGCGAGGGTTGCGAGGTGGTTCGCTTCGTCGTCGATAAGCGAATGCCCAATGACGCACACACGTGCGCCAGTCGCGGATGCGCCGAGGAGGCCCGCGGCGAAGTTGATGGAGTTCGGCATGCGCAGCTCGACGACGCTGCCCGGGCCCACGCCGCGCGCGGCGAGCGAGGCCGCAGTGCCGAGCGCCAACGCACGCAACTGCGGGTACGTGACTGTGCGGCCAGTGTCGATCTCCGTAATTGCGGGGGTATCCGGCAGCGCCTCTTCATCCGCCGCAAAGACAGACGCGAACAGGGTTGTCCCCGGTAGATCAATATCCGGAAGTGGGCTGCGGTGACACATGGGGGCAAGACTACGGCATAGCCAAGACGTGCAACACGTGTCGGGTTGGGTAAGATTGCGAGCCATGACTGAACGTACTCTGATCCTGATCAAGCCGGACGGCGTGGCAAACGGCCACGTCGGCGAAATCATTTCCCGCATCGAGCGCAAGGGCCTGAAGCTCGTCGAGCTCGACCTGCGCACCGCTGACCGCGAGACCGCTGAGAAGCACTACGCAGAGCACAAGGACAAGCCGTTCTTCGGCGATCTGGTCGACTTCATCACCTCCGCTCCGCTGGTGGCTGGCATCGTCGAGGGCGAGCGCGCCATCGAGGCGTGGCGTCAGCTCGCTGGCGGCACTGACCCGGTGTCCAAGGCAACCCCTGGCACCATTCGCGGCGACTTCGCCCTGACCGTTGGTGAGAACGTCGTGCACGGCTCTGACTCTCCGGAGTCCGCTGAGCGCGAGATCGCTATCTGGTTCCCGAACCTCTAAGCGGTAAGTCCGCTTCCCGGCACCGTGCCCCGTGTGAGGGGCGCAGGTGCCGTTTTCGTTTCTACGAAGCGAAACTCTATGATTTTCTACGGCTTTTATTGGATTTAAAGAAATCGCATGTCTACACGATGCGATGGAGGGTAGATGGCAACGTCATCACGGTCCGAGCAGGCGCGCGCGATTGAAAAGCGCGCAGCAATTCTTCACGCAGCAACTGAATTGCTGCTCAACGAGGGGCTCCGCGGCGTGACCCACCGGCAGGTGGCCGCCGAAGCAAAAGTGCCGGTCGGGTCGATCGGTTACTACTATTCCACGCGCGAAAAGCTCGTGGTCACATGCCTGGATCAGCTTTTTGAGTCCCGCCGTAAGGTGTTCCACGAGATCATGGGGGGCAGCGTCGACCTGAAGGACCCTGTGCAGTTCGCTGAAGCGGTTGTCAATGTCATCTCGTGCGCACAAGCAGAGCGCGTACGCCAGACGGTCTATGCTTTCGTTGATTCCGAACGCGAGCCGGGCGAAGTGCAGGCGTTTTCCTCCGCTGGTCTTGAGGAGCTCAAGGGCATGGTCACCAAAATGATGGAACAGCATGGTGTGGACGGTCTGAACTCCACCCGTGTTGTCCAGGTAGCCGTCGGTGCTGCGGTGACCGAAAACCACCGCGACGCCCCGGTTTCTGCGGTGATTGATCTCCTGCGTGTCGCCGAGCAGTAGCGTCGCGTATCTGTGGCACGAAAGTTGTGCAAGAATGAGTCTCAGGCGACGAGCAAGGATGACTCGGAGCTGAGAAACTTTTGCATACCCGTGGCACACGATGTTCCGCGCGGCTGCTCGGTAGTCTTGCCGGCGCCCGGACATGACGGTTGGCCACGGCAGGAACACTGGAGCGTGCCGCTTTGGCTAAAAATAAATCAAACCGTTTCGCCGATTTTGACCGCTCGGCGCTGTCGGAAAAGACCAGGGTGTTCAACCTGGCGAAAATGCTTGATGTCCCATCGAAGGACTTGGTTGTCGCACTCGCAGACTTAGGTCTGGTGAAGGTTGCGCAGTCCACGCTGACCAAGGCGGAAGCAGACATGCTTCTCGACGCCTTGGCGGCAGGGGCCAGCACCACATCCGACCCTGAGCGCGATAAAGAGGCGGATGAGAAGATCCGTAACCGCGTTCGCAAGGACGTGGAAAACGAGATCCACCAGATCGAAGAAAAGGTCGAGGCGGAACTGCAGACGGCTGAAGAACCGGCCGAGGAGCCTGCCGAAGAACCAGCGGAGGAACCGGCTGAGGAACCGCTCACCGACATCGAGCCCGAGATCACCCCGGCGCCGCAGGAGGATCCGGAAGAGGATCGCATCCCCGCTACTCACGCGCCGCTGTTTAAGGCACCGACGCGTTCGGAACGCCGCCGCGCCACCCGCAAGGCGAAGCCGGCCGAGGACACCGCCTCACAGAAGCAGCAGGTAGACGAGCCACTCGAAGATGGCCAGGTAGAGGATTCGGGTGAGGGTGTCGTCGATACGCACAGCGAGATCGACGAGCCTGTGGCGATCAAGGGGTCGTCTCGTCTGGAGGCGCAGCGCCGTCGTCGCTCGGAGCGCCGCGAGGAACACCGCAAGCGCTCCCGCATTGTGAGCCAGGCGGAGTTCTTGGCGCGCCGCGAATCGGTCGAGCGCCACATGGTCGTGCGTGAACGGGAGCGCCACGACGGGCAGGGGCGGATCACGCAGGTTGGTGTGCTTGAAGACGGCATGCTCGTCGAGCACTTTGTTACCTCCGATGCGCAGGCCTCGATGATTGGCAACATCTACCTGGGGCGTGTGCAAAACGTGCTGCCGAGTATGGAAGCTGCCTTCATCGACATCGGGCAGGGCCGCAACGGTGTGCTCTACGCCAGCGAGGTGGATTGGAAGTCTGCCGGCCTCGGTGGGCGTTCGCGCCGCATCGAGCATGCGCTGAAGTCCGGCGACCAAGTACTGGTGCAGGTAACCAAGGACCCGATCGGGCACAAAGGTGCGCGGTTGAGCACCCAGATCTCGCTGGCAGGCCGCTACCTGGTCTACGTCCCGGGCGGGCGCAGCGCTGGTATTTCCCGCAAGCTGCCCACCCCGGAGCGCAAGCGTCTCAAGCAGATCCTTGCGGACGTGGTGCCGGGCAAGGGCGGTGCCATCATCCGCACCGCAGCAGAGGGCGTCAGCGAGGAAGCGATTGCTGCGGACGTGAACCGTCTGCACAACCAGTGGACCTCGATCCAAAAACGTGCTGAGGAGGAGAAAAACTCCAAGGGTGCCAAGCCGGTAACCCTCTACGAAGAGCCGAACCTGCTGGTCAAGGTTGTGCGCGACCTGTTCAACGAGGACTTCACCTCCCTGATCGTGGATGGCCGGAAGCCCTGGAACACCGTGCACGCGTACGTGCAGTCGGTTGCGCCGGATCTGCTGGATCGGTTGGAGAAGTTCGACCGGGGTGCCCACGAGGGCAAGGACGCGTTCGAGGAATACCGTGTCGACGAACAGATCTCCAAGGCACTGTCGCGCACCGTGTGGCTGCCGTCGGGCGGCACGTTGGTCATTGACCGCACTGAGGCGATGACGGTGATCGACGTCAACACCGGCAAGTTCACCGGCTCCGGTGGCTCGCTGGAGGAGACGGTCACCTCGAACAACCTCGAGGCGGCTGAGGAGATCGTGCGTCAGATTCGCCTGCGCGACATCGGCGGCATGATCATCATCGACTTCATCGACATGATCCTGCCGGAAAACCAGGACCTCGTGCTGCGCCGTCTCAACGAGGCGCTGGGCCGCGACCGCACGCGCCACCAGGTCTCTGAGGTGACCTCGCTGGGCCTGGTGCAGTTGACTCGCAAACGCCTGGGCACCGGCCTGTTGGAGACGTTCTCCAAGCCGTGCGAGTGCTGCGACGGCCGCGGTGTTGTGCTCACCGAGGACCCCGTCGAGGCCGAGGAGAGGAAGCCCGAGCGCCCTGCTCGCAAGTCGCGCGAGTCGAAGCAGTCTCAGCGCAAGCCGCAGCAGAAGCAGCCGCTTGACGACGACCACATGGACGAACTGCTCGACTCCATCTTCTCCTCTGACAAATCTGCAAACGGCTCCGCTGAGGAGCCGACTGAAGAGTCGGCTGGCGAAGAGAAGCCGCGCCAGACCCGCCGTCGCGGGCGCCGTGGCGGCAGCCGTGGCCGCGGCCGCTCCGACGCCCCGCAGCGTGGTGAGCAGCGCACTGAGCAGCGTGATGGGCAGCGTGACAGCGACACCACCCCGGAGCGCGGCGAGCGGTCCGACAAGCCGGCGCAGCCAGAGAAGCCGACCCAGACGTACGAGGAAGCGGTTGAGGAGTTCGAGGCCTCGCCGCGCCGCAAGCGTCGCACGCGCGGCAACTCCCGATCCGATCACAGGCCGCGCCGGGAAGACTTCGAGCAGGAGTCGCAAGCGCAGCAGGAACAGCAGGTACAGCAGGAAGAAAAGGCCCTGAAGCGCAGTGCGTCTCGCAAGTCGAGGAGTGCAGAAGCAGAGGCAACCGTGCAGGTGACGACGAAGACGAACCGTCGTGGTCGCCGTCGTGTTGTCCGCAAGTCGGCAACCTCTGCGCCGGTGCGTCAGCACGTCGCAGCGGATCCGGAGGACAAGCCGGTGAAGAAGGAGACTCGTCGACAAGCGCCTGCTGCACGACGTGGCCGCCGCCGTGCTACCCGACGTGGTGGCGGGCGCGGTTTGGAGTAACGCGTAGGGGCGGTGTAGTCTTTGGCAGTCGCTGTTTTGGGGCGTGCCGCCTCGTTGCCTTTGCATGCGGGCACGGCTGGCCACGTTAGGCCCTGAAACGCTTAAGTTGTTCCATTCCGACCTCGTTGCATGCCGAGGTTGGGCGAGTAGAGATAAGGGGTAACCCTCTATGTACGCGATCGTCAAGACCGGCGGCAAGCAGTACAAGGTTGCCGAAGGCGACCTCGTCAAGGTCGAGAAGCTTGAGGGTGAAGCAGGCGACAAGGTCGAACTCACCCCGGTCCTTCTCGTTGATGGCGCAAACGTCACCTCCGGTGCCGACGCTCTGTCCAAGGCAAAGGTCTCCGCGGAGATCGTTGAGCAGGGCAAGGGCAAGAAGGTCAAGATTCTGAAGTACAAGAACAAGACCGGCTACAAGGTCCGTCAGGGTCACCGCCAGCCGCTGACCACCGTCAAGATCACTGGCATCAAGTAACCAACTAGGAGAGATTGAACTATGGCAACCAAGAAGGGTGCATCCAGCTCCTCGAACGGTCGTGACTCTGAGTCGAAGCGCCTCGGCGTGAAGCGCTTCGGTGGCCAGCAGGTCAAGGCCGGCGAGATCATCGTCCGTCAGCGCGGCACCAAGTTCCACCCGGGCGACAACGTCGGCCGTGGTGGCGACGACACGCTGTTCGCACTGGCCTCCGGCTCCGTGCAGTTCGGCATCAAGCGCAAGCGTCGCATTGTCAACATCATCCCGGCTGACGGCCAGGGTGTTGCTTCCGAGGTCCTCGAGCAGGCTGAGGCAGCAGGCGTTGTTGAGGAAGGCACCGCAACCGCATAAGTACGTGTAACGCTTTGGCGTCGCAGGTCCCGTGCATTCGGGCTTGCGGCGCTTTTTGCATATCATCGTCCGTGTTACAGAAAGGCGGAAAACAACCATGGCTCAATTCGTTGACCGTGCCACCCTGCACCTCCAAGCCGGCGATGGTGGCCACGGCTGTGTGTCCGTCCACCGCGAAAAGTTCAAACCCCTCGGCGGACCGGACGGTGGCAACGGCGGCCACGGTGGCGACATCATCCTTGAGGTTTCCACACAGGTCCACACCCTGCTGGATTTCCAATACCGCCCGCATGTGAAGGCGAAGCGTGGTGGCAACGGCGCGGGTGATTGGCGCAACGGTGCACGCGGCGAGGATCTCGTGCTCGAGGTGCCGGTCGGCACCGTTGTGCGCAGCGAAGAGGGCGAGGTGCTCGCAGACCTCACCGTGCCTGGCACCCGCTTCATCGCTGCAGAAGGCGGTTTCGGTGGGCTGGGCAATGCTGCGCTGGCTACCGCCAAGCGCAAGGCACCGGGCTTCGCGCTCAAGGGTGAACCGGGCCAAGCGCTGGACCTGATCCTGGAACTGAAGTCCATGGCTGATGTGGGCCTGGTGGGTTTCCCGTCGGCGGGGAAGTCGTCGTTAATTGCAGTGCTCTCCGCGGCAAAGCCGAAAATTGCGGACTACCCCTTTACCACGCTCGCGCCGAACCTGGGTGTGGTTAACGTTGGCCATGACACGTTCACCATCGCCGATGTGCCCGGGCTGATTCCGGGGGCAAGCCAGGGCAAGGGGCTTGGTCTGGACTTCCTGCGTCACATCGAGCGCACCGCCGTGCTGGCCCACATCGTGGATGTGGCCACGATGGAGCCGGGGCGCGACCCGATCTCTGACATCGAGGCGCTGGAGCACGAATTGGATACCTACGCCGAGGCGTTGGATATGGACACCGGCCTGGGCGATCTGCGCGAGCGTCCCCGCATTGTGGTGCTGAACAAGATGGACGTGCCGGAGGCTAAGGAGCTCGCGGAGTTCCTCAAGGACGACATCGAGGAGAAGTTCGGCTGGCCGATCTACATGATTTCCACCGCCACCCGCGAAGGTCTTGATGAGCTGAAGTGGGCGATGTGGGAGATTGTGAAGAAGGCCCGCAAGGCTCGCCCGAAGCCGGAGCGCACTGCTGAGGCTGAGGTGATCCGTCCGCGCGCGGTGGGTCGTTCCAACCGTGGCGGCATCGAGGTCACCCGCGACCCGATGTACCCGGAGGGTTGGCTGGTTACCGGTGAGAAGGCGGAGCGTTGGATCCGCCAGACCGACTTTGAAAACGACGAGGCCATCGGCTACCTCTCTGACCGTCTGAACAAAGCTGGCGTGGAGGAAATGCTGCGCAAGCTCGGCGCGGAAGAGGGCGATACGGTCACGATTGGTGAGATCTCCTTTGACTGGGAGCCGTCGATTGGTGGCGACCCGACCCTTGCCGGCCGTGGTCAGGACGCGCGTCTTGGCGGCACCGACCGTGTGTCCTCGGCGGAGCGCAAGCGTGCATCGCAGGCTCGTCGTGGCCTGATCGACGAGTACGACTACGGCACCGGCGAAGAGGCCGATCGCGAGCGCTGGCAGGGATAGGGATGTCGGATCTTCGCAGCCAGATCGCGTCCGCGCGCCGCATTGTGGTGAAGCTAGGCACCAGTTCGCTTGTCGACGACACCGGGCAGGTATCCCCAGCAAAAATCGATCGCATCGTCGACGCGATCGAAGCACGCATCGCCCGCGGTACCGACGTGGTTGTCGTGTCCTCCGGTGCGATCGCCGCCGGCATGGTCCCACTCGGGTTGAAGACGCGCCCGCGTGATTTGGCGACGAAGCAGGCCGCAGCCTCGGTTGGCCAGATCCACCTGGCTCAGGTGTGGGGTGCCTCGTTTGCGCGCTACGGCCGCACGACCGGCCAGGTGCTGCTCACCCAGTCGGATGCCGGTTCGCGTGAGCGCGCCCGCAACGCGCAGCGCACACTCGAGCGGCTGCGTCAGATGGGGGCGGTGCCGATTGTCAACGAAAACGACACGGTTGCCACCTCTGAGATGCGCTTTGGTGATAACGACCGGTTGTCGGCGATCGTCGCTACGCTCATCGCTGCGGACGCGCTGGTGCTGCTCTCCGACGTGGATGCGCTCTATGACCGCAACCCGGCTGAGCCTGGGGCAGTGCGTATCGACGAAGTCCGAACCGGCAAGGACCTCGAAGCCGTCCAAGCCGGCGACGGCGGCGTTTTCGGCACTGGCGGCATGGCTGCGAAGGTGTCGGCGGCTCGCCTGGCGGCGCGCGGCGGCGTGCCGGTGCTGCTCACTGCAACGGAGAACATCGACGCCGCACTCGACCACGGCCAGGTGGGCACCGTGTTCCATACGCGCCCGGGCCGGAAACTTTCGGCGTGGAAGTTCTGGGCGCTCTATGCAGCAGACGCGGAGGGAGTGCTGCGCCTGGACGAAGGCGCGGTCGAGGCCGTGACCCGTGGCGGCACGAGCCTGCTCGCGGTGGGGATCACCGGGATCGAAGGCGAGTTCCACGCTGGTGACATCGTGGAGATTCTCGGCCCCGATTCCGAAGCGATCGGCCGCGGTGAGGTGGCGTACGACGCCGCCGAACTCGCCGGGATGCTGGGGCGCCACTCCGACGAGTTGCCCGAACACCAGCGTCGCCCCGTGGTCCACGCGGACTACCTAAGCAACTACGCGTCCAGGTTGTAGTCCAGGCTGTAGGCGTTAGCGGAACAGTTCGGTGGGCATACGCCAGATCTTCTGGCCCAGCGGGGTGATTCGGGTTTCGGGTTTGATCTTCATTAGGAAGTTCTCGTCGCTAGCTGTGCGTGGCAGGTATGCGAATCCCGGAAGGCTCGTTAGGCCTACGACAGGTGGGTAGGACGGGTCGTAGTCGATAACCACGTCGAATTGGAGCAGGCGCTTGATGAGTCCGTTGGCTCGTTCGCGGGACTCGTTCGTCAGTTTCCCGGGCGCGACCATTTCGTGTCCGATGAGACGGAATGCGACGAAGGTGGCGTTTTTGGTGAGGGCCGGATCGACGTCCCAGGGCAGGTTCTCTTGGACGGTGGTGATTGGAGAGGTGTAGCCGGCTTGTTTTGCCAGTTGATGAATGTACTGGCGGGAAACGTTGTACTCACGGGCGATTTCTACCTGGCGGTAGCCGTTTTCCATCATGTAGATCACGAGCTCGGGTGAGAGGGGAGTTGTCATAGGCAATGCACTTTCTTCTACAGGTGTCGGGGAAACACTACAGGTCCTATAGGTGTGATCACATGAGTTTTCTTGAGGAATTCTTGACGGGCACTGTTAACTTCCTTACAGGGGTGGCGCCCGTGCGATCGTGGACACTCGAATAGTTCCAATGTCGGTGCCGGGGGTCGGGTTCTTCCGTACTCTGGGCAGGCATGAAGTTCACGTATTTGCCAAAGCCCAAAGACGAGCCCATCGCCGCGCTGGAGGCACAGGGCCATGAGTATGTCGCTCTCGAGGACAACCCTGACCTCGTGCTGTTCGGCGGCGGTCCGAAGGATTTCCCGGATGAGCTGCCCGACAGCGTGAAGGTCGTGCAGATCCAGTACGCCGGCATCGAGGGTTTGCTGGAGGCTGGCATCCTGGCTGAACATGCGGCCAACGGTGTGCGCTTTGCTAATGCGGGTGGGCTTTACGACGACACCGTGGCCGAATCCACCCTCGCCCTCCTGCTTGCCGTGGAGCACCGTATGAAGGCCGTGGACCGCGAGTGGAACAACACACAGCTGTTCAAAGAGAAGGAGTACCTCTTCGATAACAAGAAGCTCGCCCTGATTGGTGCTGGTGGTATCGGTAAAACCCTGATCCGCTTCTTGGAGCCGTTCGGTATGGAGATCACCGCCGTGAACCGCTCGGGCAACCCGGTGGACGGTGCGGACCGGACCGTTGCCATGAAGGATGCCGACGAGGTCTGGGCCGATCACGATTACTTTGTGCTGCTCACCCCGTTGACGGAGGAGACCCGCCACATGGTGAACACTGATCGGATTGAGCAGATGAAGGACACGGCGGTCGTCGTCAATGTTGGGCGCGGTCCGCTGATTGATACGGAGGCGCTCACCGACGCACTGGTTAACGGCAAGCTCCGTGGCGCTGGTCTTGACGTGACGGAGCCGGAGCCGCTGCCGGCGGACCACAAGCTGTGGGACCTGGATAACTGTGTGATCACGCCGCACACCGCGAATATCCCGCGGTACATGGAACGCCGCATCGGGGCGCTGGCGTTGAAGAACTGGGGCCTCTTCGAAGCGGGGGAGAAGATGTCGACCGAGGTCGACGTCGAGGCCGGGTACTAGATCACCACTACGTCAGTGCGGCAGAGTCCCGCTCTGAGCGCACCGCGTCTGCGACGGATTCTTGCCCGGTGTCCACCCGGGGAAGTTTGGTAAGTCGCGCTAAGGCTTCTGATCGTTTTACGTTTTCAGGGTCGGGCGTGTGCTTGTCGGACATGAAAAAATGGTGCGCCAGCCCACTGTCGGTGTCAAGACCTTGGCAGTTGCATTAACGCTACGATTGCCGCATGACTGCCCAACAGACTGATCAGCAACGCCAAGCCGAGCGCGACGAGGTACTGCAGAAAGCACAGCGTGCCAAGGATGTCGCCCCGACGATTGCGGTGCTGCCGACACCGGCGAAGGATGCGGTGCTGTTGGCGGCAGCGCAGGCACTGGCCGAGCGCGCAGGTGAAATCCTTCAAGCCAACGCGCGCGACATCGAAGAAGGTCGCGCGAACGGGCTGGCGGAGTCGGTGTTGGACCGGCTGGCGCTCGACGAGGAACGCATCGACGGCATCGCCGGGGGGCTGCGCCAGGTTGCGGGCCTGCAGGATCCGGTGGGCGAGGTGCTTACCGGACGTACGCTGCCCAACGGGATTCAGATGAAGAAGGTGCGCGTCCCGCTCGGCGTGATGGGCATGGTTTACGAGGCACGCCCGAACGTCACCGTCGACGCGTTCGGCCTGGCGCTGAAGTCGGGCAACGTGGCCCTGCTTCGTGGCTCCAAGACGGCGCGCCACTCCAACGAGGCGCTCGTCGCCGTGTTGCAGGACGTCCTCGCTGCCAACGATTTGCCGCGCGAGGCCGTGCAGCTCCTGCCATGTGAGAGCCACGATTCTGTCCAGGACCTCATCACCGCCCGCGGGCTGGTGGACGTGGTCATCCCGCGCGGAAGTGCACGTTTGATCAACGCGGTGGTGACCGGCGCGACCGTGCCCACCATCGAGACCGGCACTGGCAACTGTCACTTCTACATCGACGCGTCCGCAGATCTGGACAAGGCGATCGCGATGCTGCTCAACGGCAAGACGCGCCGGGTCAGCGTGTGCAACGCGACAGAGACGGTGCTTATCGACGCCCACCTGTCCGAGACCGACAAACACACCATCATCGCGACGCTGCAGGAGGCTGGTGTGGTGGTGCATGGTGACGTCGATAAGCATGCTGCGTTCGGTGCCACCGTAGAACCCGCAACGGAGGAGGACTTCGCCGAGGAATACCTCAGCATGGACATCGCAAGCGCCATCGTTGACGGCGTCGATGGTGCGACCACGCACATCGCGCGTTACTCCAGCGGCCACACGGATGCGATCGCAGCCCAAGACGCAGATGCTTTGCGACGATTTGCTGCCGCCGTCGACTCCGCCGCCGTCGTCCTCAACGCCTCGACCGCATTCACGGATGGGGAGCAATACGGCATGGGTGCAGAGATCGGCATCTCTACACAAAAGCTTCACGCGCGCGGACCCATGGCGTTACCGGAGCTGACCACCACGAAGTGGATTCTGGAAGGTAACGGCCAGGTGCGCTAGTCTATCGGCGTGCTAAAATCCCGGACCTCCATTCGCGCCAAGTTTGCGCTGTTTGCCACGGCTATTGCGACGGCTGTGACCGCAACGTTGAGCCCCGTCGCACCGACCCCCGAAGCAGACGCGCAGACGCGCTGTCCGGCGGTCGCCGTCATCGCTGCCCGCGGCTCGGGCCAGAACACGCAGATTTACCGCACGAAGTATTCGTGGGCTGCGCCGTGGACCTCCAACGGTTGGGAGGGTGAGACGATTCGTGCGTTCCTGCAGCATGCGGAGCGTCGCTACGCAGCCACCCACGGCGGTAACTCGCTGATGAAGGACGTCGAGGTCATCGGCCTGGAGCCGCGCTACTACCCGGCGACGTTCCCCGAATACGACGTACCGTCGGTTGCCGTACCAAGCACCATCCTGCAGGCACTGGCTCTTGCGCTGCAGTACGCCAACCCGGTGTGGATGATGGCAAGGCGAGTAGCCACAGAGTTCGTGGATTCGGTCCAGATCGGACGCACCGGTGTGATGCAGATGGTCAATGACTACGAGCATCGCAGTGGTTGCCGCCCGAAGTACATCCTGTCCGGTTACTCGCAAGGCGCGATGATTCTGCTTGAGCACGAGCGCGAACTGGCACGCCGTGGCCAGTTGGCGGGTGTGGTCTACTTTGGCAACCCGAACACGGCGGCGGGGGATTGGTCCACCGTCGGCGTGCCAGCAGGTGGTGCCGGAGGCATGCTTGGCTTCTTGCCGTTTAACACCAAGACCGCAGGGGCGACCCCGAACCGCGTGAACTACTGCTTGCCGCAGGACTCCGTGTGTGACCTGTCCATTCAGACGCTGCAGGCATCCCAGCCAACTGGTGGCAACCACGCGCGTTACTTCCGTTGGCCATCGCGCTGGGACAACCAAGTCTCGGATGCTTTCGGCCGATTTGTTGATCAGGTACGCTACCGCTAATGAACCGCATCATTTCCGCTACTGTCGCTGCCGCGTTGTTGGCTGGCGCGACGCCTACTGTTGCCTCGGCCGCAGAGTTTGTGCGCAAGACCGAGGAAACGAAAACCGTCAAGGAAACGTGCCAGTGGAAAGTTGATGAGGAGGGCGGCAACCCCGTCCCGGTGACCAACAGCAAGGGCGAGCAGATCTGTGTCACGGAGACCGTGTCCCAGCCGGGCAGCTCCAACAAGGCAAAGTGGGCTGACGAGTCGAATCGTCCGGTGATCATCGGCACGGTGCTGGGTATTCTCGGCGCGCTGGTCGCAGGCGTCATCGGCATGTCTTTGCTGTTTATTGAGTCGATTAACATCCAGCCACTGCCAGGATTGAGGTAAACACCCAATGGCTGAGCACTACGCGGCATCGCTGGACAACGCCCGGCGCATCGGGGTGATGGGTGGCACGTTCGACCCGATCCACCACGGCCACCTCGTTGCCGCGAGTGAGGTGGCGGATCGCTTCAACCTCGACGAGGTCATCTTCGTACCCACCGGCCAGCCGTGGCAGAAGGCCGACCGGCACATCAGTCCGGCGGAAGACCGCTATCTGATGACCGTGGTGGCCACCGCGTCCAACCCGCGCTTCTCCGTTTCACGGGTGGATATCGACCGTGGGGGACCCACCTACACGATTGACACCCTGCGGGACCTACGAAAACAATTCCCGGACGAGGCCCTGTTCTTTATCACGGGCGCGGACGCGTTGGCGTCGATCATGTCCTGGCACGACTGGGAAGAAATGTTTGAACTCGCCGAATTCGTCGGCGTGACGCGCCCCGGCTACGAGTTGCGCGAAGACATGCTGCCTGCGGATATCCAGGAACGCGTGCACCTCGTGGAGATTCCCGCCATGGCGATTTCTTCGACCGATTGCCGCGAGCGCGCCTCCAACGGGCGCCCGGTTTGGTACCTGGTGCCGGACGGTGTGGTGCAGTACATCGCGAAGAATTCGCTCTACGCACCCTAGGCGCGACCCCTGAACTGGAAATGTTGCGGTCATACGTGGGACAATGGCCCAGTTGATTTGTCCATGACCTGAATAAGGATTGCCACTTGACTGCCCCGCAGATCTCCATTGACCGCGCCAAGGTAGCCGCGAAGGCCGCCGACGAGAAGCTCGGCACCAATATCGCTGTTATCGACGTGTCTAACGTCATGGCGATCACCGACGTGTTCGTCATCGTCTCTGCAGATAACGAACGCCAGGTTGCCGCCATTGTTGAAGAGGTCGAAGGCGACCTGACCGACCTGGGTGTTGAGCCGAAGCGCCGTGAGGGCAACCGCGAAAACCGCTGGGTGTTGCTTGACTACGGCAACTTCGTGGTCCATATCCAGCGCGAAGCCGAGCGCGAGTTCTACGGCCTGGACCGCCTGTACGCAGACTGCCCGGCCATTGAGGTCGAAGGGCTCGAGCCTTACGAGCGTCCCGCAGCGTTTGGCGACGAAGCTGACCTGCGCAAAGCCCAGACCATCGAGGACCTTCCTCTGGCAGGTGAGGGACCCGAAGCCGCGGACGACGAGTACTAAGACCCATGCAGCGCCGACTGATTTTGCTGCGTCACGGCGAGACGCTCTATAACGCAACTCGCCGCATGCAGGGCCAGCTGGATACTGAACTGTCCGAGCGCGGACGCGCCCAGGCGCACGCTGCGGCAGAGGACCTGCGGCACTTGGGTATTAACAAGATCGTGTCATCTGACCTCATCCGTGCGAAGGATACGGCTGATGTGGTGGCGGCAGATTTGGGCCTTGAGGTAGTCGTCGATAAGCGTCTGCGCGAAACCCACCTTGGCCAGTGGCAAGGCAAGACGCACGAGGAAGTGGACACCGCCCACGACGGGGCTCGTGCGTTGTGGCGCACCGACCCCACCTGGGCGCCGCCAGAGGGCGAAAGCCGCATCGACGTTGCGCAACGTTCCCGCGAAGTGGTCATGGAACTCATGCGTGACCACGATGAATGGGACAATGCTGCCGTCCTGCTCGTGGCGCACGGAGGCACCATCGCCGCGCTGACCGCGACGCTGCTCGGTTTGGAGGTGTCCCAGTATCCGCTGTTCAAGGGGCTCGGTAACGCGAACACGTCGCGGTTGGTGGCAATGCCGCGCATTGACGACGACACCAAGACCCAGTGGTACATCGAAGCCTGGAACCGAGGCCGTAACTAATGGGTGTTCGCGTCGTGGTGGATTCCTCCGCGGGGTTGCCGCAGGAGGTCGTGGAGGAACTCGACATCTGCGTCGTTGACCTGCACCGCGTCGAGGGCGCAGAAGGGGAGTCCTCGTCCGGGTTGTCGTCGCTGGAACTCGCCGCCTGTTATGCCCGCCAGCTCGAGCGTGGTGGCGACGACGGTGTGATCGCCCTCCACCTTGCCAAGACGTTCTCGTCCACCTGGTCGGCTGCGGTGGCCGCCTCTGCGGTGTTCCCAGGCACGGTCCGTGTCGTGGAGACGCACTCCGCGGGCATGGCGATCGGCGCCGCAGCGATGGCAGCCGCGACTGTTGCGGCGGAAGGCGGCACGTTAGACGAGTGCGAAGCGATGGCGAAGTCCACCATCGCGCGCTCCGAAACGTGGTTGTACCTGCACCAACTCGACGATTTGCGCAAGTCCGGCCGCCTGCCTGCCGGCACCGCGATGCTCTCGGCTGCGCTGCTGGCAAACAAGCCGATCCTGCACATCAGGGAAGGCAAGCTCGAACTCGCGGGCAAGACTCGCACACAGTCGAAGGCGTTTGCCAAACTCACCGAGTTGGTAGAAGAGCGCGCGTGCGACGAGCCCGTTTTCGCCGCAGTGCAGCACGCGGACGCGCCGGACGCCGCCGAGCAACTCGCGGATCTGCTGCGCGAAACACTTCCGGAAGGCTCACGGGTCATGGTCGAGCCGCTGGTGAAGGTGATCGCGATGCATACCGGCGAAGGGGCAATCGGCCTGTCGGTGGTGTTCTCATCTCGTAATTGTGGATAACTGTTGTTTTCGTCGCCCGTAGATGGCGGGTTATCCACAGATTTTTTCCGACCCCTTGGCGAGTGCGCCGGGGGTTTATAGCGTTTTTGGTGTGAACGCCACTGAACGACTCAAGGAGCTCACCCGGCCCACCGGGGAAGAAGACCTCCTGACGGTGCGCTACCCAGAGCCGCGGGTGCGCATCCCTGTGAAACAAGCTGCGGCCGCCGCCGGTGCAGTGCTGCTCGCCGTCGGCGGATGGGCGGTGACCCGATCCGGCCCCGTGGATGATGAGGGCGTTGCGTGGGAGCAGGTCGCCTCTCCCACCGAGGTCACAGGCACCGTGGTGGTCTCTGTTGTTGGTGAGGTGGAAAACCCGGGCCTGATCACGTTGAACCAGGGTGCACGGGTCGCGGATGCGCTGCAGACGGCCCGGCCATTGCCGGATGCTGACTTGATCTCGATCAATCATGCGCAATTGCTTGTCGACGGCCAACAGATCCACGTCCGCTCCCAACACGCCCCACCGGCCGCTACGGATTCCGGTGGCGGTGCTGGCGCTGCTGGCGCTTCGGCGGGTGGGGTGGTGTCGATCAACTCCGCATCGGTGCAGGAATTGACGACGATTACCGGAGTCGGCCCGTCAACCGCAGCCGCGATCGTGGCGCACCGTGAGGCAAACGGGCCGTTTGCGTCGGTAGATGCGTTGACTGACGTGAAAGGAATTGGACCGGCGAAACTTGCGGCAATGCGCGACCAGGTCGGCTTATAGACGGGGCGTGGGGTAAGTGGGGGAGATCAGGCTTGTCCCGGCGGCGCTGGTGGTGTGGGCAGCGGCTGCGGTGGCGATCACCCTCGGAGTGGGCATCGCGGTGGTTGTGGTGCTGGTGGCCGTTATCGGTGCTGTGGTGCTGCGCGCCTACGGGCAGGCGGTGTTCATTGCGGGGATGGGTGCGGCCGCCGTCGTGACCACCGGGGTGCGACTGCGCATTGCGCGGGCGTGGGAGCCCGCGGGTCAGTTCGTGGGCCGGGTATCGGGCGCGCCGAAGCAGACGAGCACCGGCAGGTTCATCGTCCGCGTGCAGGTAGACGGCAACCCGACGCTGACGCCCGTGTTTGTCGATGAAGTGCCGGACACTGCCGTGTCCGGCGCCCAGGTGGTTGTGCGTGGCGTGGTGAAGGAATCGGAGATGGCTGGGATCAACCCGATTGCGGTCAACGGGTCAGTTGAGGTGGTCGCCCCACCGCAGGGGTTGGCTGCGTTTGCACAGCACACCCGGGAGACGTTTGCCGGCGTTGTCCAGGCCACCGTGGGGGAGTCCGCCCAAGGGCTGATCCCGGGCATGGTGCTCGGGGACGTCTCGTTGCAAACCAGCCAGGAACAACAGGATTACATCGACACTGGCCTCTCGCACCTGTCAGCAGTCTCTGGTGCGAACGTGGCAATCGTGACCACGTTCGCAGCGATTGCCGCAGCGGCAGTGGGCTTGGGGCTGCGGGGCCGTATCGTGGCGTCGGCTGCGGCGCTGTTGCTCTACGCCTCGCTGGTCGGACCCGAGCCGAGCGTGCTGCGCGCTTCCGTGTCTGGGTTGGTGGGGTTGACTGCGGTGTTGGCTTCACGCCAGTCCGAGCCGATCCACGCGCTGTGTTTATCGGTGATCGGCCTAGTGCTGGTGGATTCAGACCTGGCGGTGCATTACGGGTTCGCGCTCTCGGTAGCGGCGACCGCGGGCATCGTCGCGCTGTTTCCGCTGTTGTACCGCGTCCTTGCTGCCACGGGCTGGCCCGACATTCTCGTGCGTGCACTTGGCGTTGCGGTTGCCGCCGACGTAGCGACGATGCCGATTGTCGCCATGATGGCAGGCCGGGTTTCTCTAGTCTCTGTGGTGGCAAACGTCATCGTCGCACCGGTGACCGGCCCGGTGACCGTCCTCGGCCTTGCGGCGGTGTTGCTCAGCCTCATCCACGGCGGGTTGGCTGCACCTGTGCTGTGGGTGGTGGAACCCATGGCCTATTGGGTGCGTGTGGTCGCAGAAAACGGTGCACGGTTTCCCGGTGCCACGGTAGAGACGGAACCCATCGTCGTCGTGGTTGTCTACGGATGGTTCCTCGCGGGCCTGTTTGCCGGATACCCGAAGACCACTCTGGCGGCGGCGCTTGTGTGCGGGTTTGGTGTGGTCCTGTCGCAGGCGCCGGCGGGCACGCCGGTGGATGTGGGCAGGTTGCGTGCTCATGTCGTCGAAAAGCAAGAAGATGCCCTGCCCATTCCGCCGGGCACGCAGCTTGTTGTCGTGCTTGAAAAGGGCCGCCCCCACCGAAGACCCGTGGTCACTGACCAGGGCATCCCCGTGATCTTTCCCAACCGCGACGGCAACGTTGCCATCTACCCGGATGGCACCCAAGTGCTGCCGCGGCGAGAGTTTTAAGATGGTCGTCATGCTCAACCCCGTGCACCTTGTCTTAGGCGAAGACGAATTCCTCGCCGAGCGTGCCACAAAAAAGATCATCGCCGACGCTGGCGACGGCATCGAAGTGACCACCCTGCGCGCAGGCGACGTCACCGAAGGCGAAATCGCCATGGCAACCAGCCCGTCACTGTTCGCCGAAGACCGCGTCGTACTGGTCAAACACGCAGAACTCGCAGGCAAAGAACCCACCGAGGTACTGCTGAAAGCGTGCGTGGATCCTGCACCCGGCATCGTGATCATCATCCAGCACACCGGTGGTGGGCGGCAGAAATCGCTGGTGCCCAAGTTCAAAAAACTCGCCGATGTGTACGAGGCCAATCCGCTTAACGACGGCCAACGGCGCACCTGGGTCACCGAAGAGTTCCGCTCCCACGGCGTGCGCCCTACCCCCGATGTGGTTGCCGCACTCTTGGAATCCGTCGGCTCAGACCTGCGCGAACTCGCCTCCGCCGTTAGCCAGCTTGTCGCCGACACCGACGGGGAAATCACCGTCGCCGCGGTGCGCGAATACTACGTTGGCGTCGCGGAGGTCGCAGGTTTTGACATCGCCGACCAAATGGTCGCCGGTCGCGCCGACCGCGCACTCGCATCGACGCGCCGAGCACTTCAACTGGGCGTCAAACCGGCCACCATCGCCGCAGCGCTCGCCCATAAGGTCGGCGACATCGCGAAACTCTACGGCGTGCGCGGCAACCCCGACCAGATCGCACGCACCGTAGGCATGCACCCGTACGTGGCCAAGAAAACCATGCAGGTGGCGCGCCACTGGTCTGGCCGAGCGGTGTCCGAAGCGGTGATCATCGTGGCTGACCTCGACGCAGAGGTGAAAGGCCAAGGCGGCGACGCCGAGTTCGCCCTGGAAAACGCCGTGCGACGCATCGCGGAGCTTGTATGATCGCGCCGGGAGATCTCGCCGTCATCATCGGCCTCAACGTCATCGGTGCCGCCGCGCCAGGTCCCGACGTGGTGCTGATTACCCGCACAGCGACGCGCTCGCGCCGCCACGGGTGGGCAACCGCCATCGGCATCCAAACTGGCGTGCTCATGTGGTGCGCGCTCACCGTCTTTGGCGCTGCGGCGCTGCTCAACGCGTTCCCAGACGCGCTGACCTACGTCCAACTGGTGGGTGGTGCAGTGCTGATTGCGATGGGGGCGAGCAACGTTCGTGGTGGTCTCGCGGATCGGCACAACCCACCAATGACCCTCGAAGAGGCGGAGCAGCGGCTCGGCACGGTGCGCTCTGCATACATGCGTGGCTTAGCAACGAACCTCGCCAACCCCAAGATCGTCATCGCGCTGTCCGCCATGATCGCCCCACTGCTGCCGCCCAGCCCCAGCCTGAGCACCGCCCTCATCGTGACGTTTGCGCTGTGGCTGAGCTCCTTCGTCCTGTTCGCCGTCTTTGTCCAGGTGATCTCTACCCAGCGGGTGCGGCGGAAGTTCCTGAGCGCCGGCCCCTACATCGACATCGGTGCAGGCGCGTTCTTCGTTATCGTCGGCCTGACCTTGATCGTGCGCGGGGCGCTGGCGCTCTAACCGCCCTGTAAACGGCTCGCCGTTTACAGGTACGGCAGGAGGAAGCGCACCGTGTGGGCGGTTGCGCTCGGGTCGGTGAACCAGGTGTGGATGCCACCCTCGATGCGCTCCACGCGCGTGGCCGCGTCGCAGCCCTGCGCCTCAAACGTGGTCACGTTGTCGGAGCGCGAACGGGTGGTCGTGCCCAAGCACTTGTTCTTCGAGGCCATGGTGCGCATGACGCTATCCACCGACTCGTAGAACGCACCGTGCCGGATACCGCCGTTGTATCCCACAACGTTGTCGTTGGTGCCGTGCATGATCAGCGTGGGCACCGATCCGGAGGTACAGCCGGTCACGGTCGGGTTGTAAAACGCACCAGCGACGGAGGCGACCGCCTTGACGGTGTCGGGGGCGTGGCAGGCAAGTGCGGCCGCAAATCCGCCGCCGTTGGACAGGCCGGCTGCGACGACACGGTTCGGGTCGGCGCCGTACTGGGTGGCGGCGTCGTCGATAATGGCGCGCGTGTAGGCGATGTCCTCATTCAGCGACGTGCGGGCATACGGCGCTCCAGCCCACGCGTTGTCAACACCCTGCGCGTAGATCACAATCGTGTTGTCGATTGCGGTCTCGAACTTCTGGTAGTCACGCGTCTGGCTCGCGGTGTGCTGCCAGCCACCAAAACCAAGAATCACCGGGTAGGCGACGCCCTCGGAGTAGTTCGACGGCAGGACCACATCGTAGGAGCGCGAGGTGCCATCCACCACGATGCGGCGCGTGTGCTTGCCCGGAGCCTTGTCGCCCACGGCGCCATTGCGTATCGACGACCCCGCTTCCGCCATCGGCACCGCAACCAAAATACCGGCGATGATCAACGTCAACACGCCAAGCGCCTGCTTGACCTGCGGGTTATTCATCGGAAGGAGTTTCGACAATGCCGAAACGAGCTCAGCTGCATCCACGGATGCCGAAACGGACGGGTCTGCAGCCTTCGCCTCTGGAGCGATTGCAGGGGATGCCATCAGGCTAAACGTCAGCGCGGCCGCAACCGCACGCTTTTTAATTTTCACGGAAGTTCCTCTTTTGTCGGGCCGCACGCGGCGTTAGAAACAAGTAAATCCCGCCCCGAATAAACCTGGGCGGGATCAACCTGTGAACAACGGCAATTAGTCCATCTTGTTCAGGGCGCGAGCCATGTTGGACTTCTTGTTCGCCGCAGAGTTGCGGTGGAAGACGCCCTTGGTCACAGCCTTATCCAGCTTGCGGGAAGCAACGCGCAGCTGTGCCTCAGCGGCAGCCTTGTCGCCGGACTCCACAGCCTCACGGAACTTACGGATCTCCGTGCGGGTAGCGGAACGGAAGGACTTGTTGCGCTGACGACGCTTCTCGTTGGTGAGAACGCGCTTCTTCTGCTGCTTGATGTTTGCCATCGTGAAATACCTCTTGGTTTCTCAATCGAACATGTACATGTCGCGGCATCTGGCAGGGCATTGCGTGCAGTGCTTTGGGTATCAAACGCGAACCCAAGGTCCTGTCCGCGTAGCACCGCACACCCTATTGAGCGCCGGATGCGAACAACCCCGAAAGAATAACAGTGTGAACTGCACAAACCAAACTGTTGGAGTTACGACCAGTTGAAGCGTTCGCGCAGCGTGTTGGCCACCCGCTGGAAGCGGCGTGGCGGGACGGTGGTGCCGCGACGTTCCACGTCTGATTCCGGCACGACCAGGGTCTTGTCTAGCCGTACCCAGCATGGCTGGCCGGAGGATTCCCAATCGCCCGGACCGATTTCAAACCACCGCTCATCGTTTTCGTGTTCCCGCTCGGGGGAGATCAGCAACCCCAACACGTCGTGGCGCTCACGGCCCACGATCAGGATCGAGCGCTGCCGCGGCGGATGTGAAGGGACGGTGACCCAAACAACCTCGCCTGGTTCGGCGGTGCCGTCCATGTCCGGGGCGTAGTAGATGCTGCGACACACGGAGTCGGTGGGGCGCACCGAGACTTGCGGGGCACGACCACGGCGTTGCTGGATCTGGGATGTCAGTCGATCACCAAACAGCGTAAAACCGTGGTCGAGGACGGGTTTCCTCTTTCGCTTAAAGCGCTCAAACGCCACGGTTTCACCTCCGGTTTATGGTCACTGGCCACTCTAAGCCTTCGCGGGGGATGGAACAACCACTTTTTGCTGCGAATGTTTCCCTACGTCGCGCAGCACCCACATGAGTAGCGCGGTCGTTCCGATGGTGAGCAACGCGGAGACGGCCGTTTGAGGCAGGGTGATTTCTGTTTCGCCTGGATCAGTCAATCCCAGCGTGCCGTAGGAAAACACAATCGTGTTGGACACCGCGTGCAAAACTACGGCCGCCTCCACACCGCGGGTGTGCCAGGTCAGCAGTGCGGCGCACAGGGCGAAAATGGCGATGTCGAGCAGGCCGATCCAGTTGTACAAGTGCAACGCCACGAACACGGCGGCGGGCAGTCCGTAGCAAATCCAGCCAGGTGAGATCCACTGGCCGAGGATCTGCGGCAGGCTCGCGCGGAAGACGTACTCCTCGGCCGCGGCCTGCAGCGGGACGACGACGACAAAGGCGGCGAGCAGCATCCATTCGCGAGGACTCAGCGAAAGGTCGCCGGTCCCGAACAGGAGGGCGTCGAGAAGCACCTGCGCCCCGTAGATCGCGCCGACCACCACGAACGCGCGCCCAGCAACGCCCCAGCGGAAGTGCCCCTCGATGCTGGAGAGCGCACCAGGTTTGCGGCCGAGTACCCGCGCGGCGATAAACGGCGCAGGCAGCCAAGCTGCGATGAACAACACCTGCACCAGGGAGGCAAGCGGGTCGGAGGAGGTTTCGTCGAAAAGATGGCCCAGCCCGTAGAACCCAGCGGCAAGGCCGATCGGCACCGCCATCGCCATCGTGAACGCCACAAGGCATACAGCGAGCACCAGCAATTCGACGAGCGGACGCCACCACGCAGGCTTGCGCAAACGGTGCGTTAAACCAGCTCTGTGAAACTCAGTTGGCATGCCCACACGTTAGCGCGTCGCGCGACACGTAAGATGAAGCAATTATGGCTGCCAAATCGACGAACTTCGCGGAAAATACGTTCACGGACCCCGCCCGCATCCGTAACTTCTGCATTATCGCCCATATCGACCATGGTAAGTCCACGCTGGCAGACCGCATTTTGCAGCTGTCCAACGTGGTGGACGAGCGTGAGATGCGCGACCAGTACCTCGACAACATGGACATCGAGCGCGAACGTGGCATCACCATCAAGGCTCAAAACGTTCGCCTGCCGTGGGTGCCCAAGACCGGCGCGCACGCGGGTGAAGAGATGGTGTTGCAGATGATCGACACCCCAGGCCACGTGGACTTTTCCTACGAGGTTGCCCGCTCCCTCGACGCGTGCGAGGGCGCAATTTTGCTTGTCGACGCAGCCCAAGGCATCGAAGCCCAAACCCTGGCCAATCTCTACATGGCCATCGACAACGACCTGGAAATCATCCCGGTCCTGAACAAGATCGACCTGCCGGCAGCCGACCCGGAAAAGTACGCACTCGAGATCGCCAACATCATCGGCTGCGAACCGGAAGACGTGCTGCGCGTGTCCGGCAAGACGGGCGAGGGCGTGCCGGAACTGCTCGACCGCGTCGTTGAGCTGATCCCGGCTCCGGAGTCCGAGCACGGCGCAGAGGCGCCGGCCCGCGCCCTGATTTTCGACTCCGTCTACGACACCTACCGCGGCGTCGTCACCTATGTGCGCATGATGGACGGCCGCCTGGAGCCGAACCAAAAGGTGCAGATGATGAACACCGGCACCACGCTCGAGATCCTAGAAATCGGCGTGGTCTCACCCACGATGAAGAAGACCAAGGGGCTTGGCCCGGGCGAGGTCGGCTACGTGATCACCGGCGTGAAGGACGTGCGCGAAACCCGCGTCGGCGACACCGTCACCTGGGCTTCTAAAGGTGCTTCGCAACCTTTAGAAGGTTTTGAGGAAGTCAAGCCGATGGTGTACTCGGGCCTGTTCCCGGTGTCTCAGGAAGACTTCCCGGCCCTGCGCGAATCGCTAGAGAAGCTGCAGCTTAACGACGCCTCCCTCACCTGGGAGCCCGAAACCTCCGTCGCCCTCGGCTTCGGTTTCCGCTGCGGCTTCTTGGGACTGCTTCACATGGAGATCACCCGCACCCGCCTCGAGCGCGAATTCGACCTGGACCTCATCTCCACTGCGCCGTCGGTCACCTACCGCGTGATCGCCGAAGACGGCACCGAACAAATGGTGCACAACCCGTCCGACTGGCCCGGCGGTAAAATCCCCGAGGTGTACGAGCCGATCGTGAACATGACGATCATCGTGCCCCAAGAGTTCGTCGGCACCACCATGGAACTGTGCCAGTCCAAGCGCGGCCAGATGAAGAACATGGAATACCTCTCCGAGGACCGCGTGGAGCTGCGCTACCTCATGCCGCTCGGCGAGATCATCTTCGACTTCTTCGACATGCTGAAGTCCCGCACCAAGGGCTACGCATCGCTCAACTACGAAGAAGCCGGCGAGCAGCAAGCCGACCTGGTCAAGGTGGACATCCTGCTCCAGGGCGAACCCGTCGATGCGTTCTCCGCCATCGTGCACAAAGACTCCGCCCAGTGGTACGGCAACAAGATGACCAAGAAGCTCAAAGAGCTCATCCCACGCCAGCAGTTCGAGGTGCCCGTCCAGGCCGCGATCGGCTCGAAGATCATCGCCCGTGAAAACATCCGCGCCCTGCGTAAGGACGTGCTGTCGAAGTGCTACGGCGGCGACATTTCCCGTAAGCGCAAGCTGCTGGAGAAGCAGAAGGCCGGTAAGAAGCGCATGAAGTCCATCGGTTCGGTCACCGTGCCGCAGGAAGCGTTCGTGGCAGCGCTGTCCACCGACGAGGAGTAGTTCGGCGCCCTAGTTTGATGTAAAACCACGCAGTACCGCCTGCGTGGTTTTACACTTTGCCCAGGTCGCTACCGTGGGCCTTGTAACATCTTGCATCGCGCTAGCGCCGACGCGCCTGCCGGATCGTTTTCTCCACGACCTCGACGCATTGCTGCATGGTTTTCGACCCCGCCCGGGGAACCGTCCAACCATGAAGCATCGATGTCAGGTTGATGGACGTATCTAACTGTCGTTGGTCGTACTCCCAGTGGTGTCGGCCGTCGAACATGATCCCGATCTTGAGTTCGGGGATGGCAAAATCAAAGGTCGTAATGGCTTTGCCGCCCACTGTCAGCGGATACTGCTCTACGAGCGTGTGGCCGTAGTTGCGAACCACTGGCTGGAGGAGCAACCGCAGTTCGGTTTCTTTCGGCGAATCGGCAGTTGAACGGGACAGATCGAGCACCCGAGACAGCCACCGTTGATTGATTTGCCGAAGGGCGCTGGCGCGAATGTCTTCCGCCTGTAGTCCGAGGTGTCGACGGGCGCAGTCGACAAGTTGTACAGCCTTGACCATTTCTGGGCTCACACCGGGGATTGGCTCTGTCTGCCACGAGTGTTCGCCTCGTCGAATCTGTTGCAGAGCCTGCACGGTTGCACGTAATGGTCGAGAAACGCGGATGGGCACACCGCGGTGGGTGAGGGTCCATGTTTCTGTGTGTGGGGCGTGGAGTCGTGCGACGGAGGGACGTATAGCGGAAGCGCTGAGTTTTTGGGGTGTGGGTGCTCGCAGAGTAGTGTCTGCGCCTTCAACGAGATACGGCAATCCGTAGAGAGCGAGCGCGGAGAATCCGCACACCACGCTGCCTGGGCGTTCGTACGCGTGGACGACGGCGCGCACGGCTGCGGGCACGTCGTATTTCTGGTTGTGCGGGTGGTGTCGTGCCGCGAGTTGGACTGCCCATTGTTCCAGGCTGTGGCGCTCGTGGATGAAGCGTTGTTTGCTAACAGGCAGGTAGTTTTGTCCGCGTTCCATCTGGGACGCATTGACGATGGTTGGCGGGAATTCGATGTTCATTCCGTCGTACATAACTATTTGACGTGGAAACTCTCGCCCCGGTTCCTACAATCGCCGTATGCGTGAAATTGTGTTGAACCGTGGCGGCTTTTCCATCTTCGCCCGCATCTTCGGTGAGGCGGATGCCCCGGCGTTGTTGTTCCTGCAGGGTGGGCCGGGGTTTCCGGCGCCGCGTGAGCGGTTTGAGTGGGTGGAGACTGCGCTCGAGCGTGGCTACCAGGTGGTCATGTTGGATCAGCGGGGGACGGGGCGCTCGACCAGGGTTGATTCCGCGACGCCTTCGCTTATCGACGACACCGTGCTCACCCAGCTTCGCGCCAGCGACATCATCGCCGATGCGGAAGCCTTGCGTGAGGAGATGGGGCTGAAACAGTGGGATGTGCTGGGCCAATCCTTTGGCGGGTTCTGCCTGACGCATTATTTGGCCGTGCACCCGGAGAGTGTGGGGAGGGCGTTGTTTACGGGTGGGTTGCCGTCGATAAGCGAGGGCGCGGATGGCGTCTACCGTGCGACC
This sequence comes from Corynebacterium sp. HMSC08F01, assembly GCF_001807545.1. Lineage (NCBI taxonomy): Bacteria > Bacillati > Actinomycetota > Actinomycetes > Mycobacteriales > Corynebacteriaceae > Corynebacterium > Corynebacterium sp. HMSC08F01. The sequence continues at coordinate 47,176 of NZ_KV789325.1, forward strand.
TTTGCCAAGCTGAAGCACCGCCATCTGCAGTTCAACGAGCAGTACCCGGAGGCCGAGCGGACGATCCGTGAGGTGTGCCGCCACCTGGAGGCGGAGGAGGAGCTGCTGCCCACCGGCGAGCGGCTGAGCGCGCGGCGCCTGCGCACCCTCGGCATTGAGTTGGGGCGCGAGGACGGGTTCGCGTCGCTGGCGCAGTTGTTTGAGGCGCCGTTTCACCCGAACGGCAGGCTGCGCACGGACTTTTTGGCGTCGGTGGGGGAGCGCGTGAGTTTTGCCAGGGGGCCGCTGTATGCGGCGGTGCACGAGTCGATCTACGGCGGCACGGTGCCGGGGGCGACGAACTGGGCGGCGGAGCGGGTCTCTCGCGAACTTGCAGGGTTTGCGCCGGACGCTAGCCCTGACGACGAAGAGTTTTACCTCACCGGCGAGCACATCTTCCCGTTCCAATTCGACGAGGACCCGGAGCTGCGCCCGTTCAAGGCTGCAGCAGAGGCGCTGGCAGTAAAGGACGACTGGGACAACCTCTACGCCGGGCTCGGTTCGGGCCACGACGCATACGCGGCGGTGTACACCGACGACATCTATGTGCCGCGCGAGCTGTCGCTGGCTACCGCGGATGTCATCGGTGCGAAGGTGTTTGAGACGGACCAGTTCCAGCACGACGGGCTGCGCCGCCACGGCAAGGCGGTGCTCGGCCGCCTGCTGGACATGGCGGGGAAGTAGCTAGCCGCGGTTGTCTTCGGCGGCGGTGCCGGTGCCGGTGGCGGTGCCGCTGTCGGTGTTCGTGCTGTCTTCGTCTTCGGCCTGGTAGCCGTCGGACCATTCGCCGGTTTCGTAGTCGTAGCCGACGGGGGTGCCTTCTTCGTCGGTGCGTCGATACCAGTCGGTGTATTCGTCGGACGTGGAATCGAACTCGGCACCTGCGCCTTCGCCTGCTGCGGAGGGCTCGACCACGATTTCAAAGTCGTCGCCGTATTCTTCGATGCCTCGGATGACGGCGGACTTCACCGCGTTGCGGGCGTAGGAATTGCGGATGGCGATGGGGTCGGTGGAGAGGTCCTTGATAAACGAGTACATCAGCAACAGGATGACCACCGAGAACGGCATTGCGGATAGGATGGTCAGGGATTGCAGGCCGGACAGGGCGTCTTCGCCACCGGAGAGCAGCATGACCACGGCGATGCCCATCATGGCCAGGCCCCAAAACACCACCACGAGTTTGTTCGGTTCGGGGTCGCCCTTAGAGGACATGGAGCCCATGATCGTGGAGGCGGAGTCTGCGGAGGTGATGAAGAACACCGCGAGGATGCCGATGAGGATGTATTGGGTGATTTCCGCCAGCGGCATTTCGCCGAACATGTTGAAGAGCACTTGCTGCGGGGTGGCGGTGCCGTCGAAACCTTCGCGGCCTTCGCGGGAGAACGTGATTGCGGTGCCGCCGAAGATGGTGAATGCGCAGATGAGCACGGCGGTGGGGACGAGGGTGGTCACCACGGCGAATTGGCGCAGGGTGCGTCCGCGTGAGATTCGCGCGATGAACATGCCGACGAACGGCCCCCAGGCGATCCACCACGCCCAGTAGAAGGCAGTCCAGGCGGACTGGAAGTCGAGGGTGTCTTCACCCCAGGACAGTGAGCGCGACGCCATGTCGAAGAAGCGGTCGGCGTAGACCAGGGTGCCTGACGGCAGCAGGTTGACCAGCAGCAGGGTTGGCCCGGTGGCGAAGATGAACAGGATCGCCGCTGAGGTCAAGGAGATGTTGATGTTGGACAGGATGCGGATTCCTTTGCCCACACCGGAGACGGCGGAGATAACAAAGCCGATGGTGAGCACACCCATGACGGTCAGGAGGATGCCCATGGGGGCGGAGTCGCCGCCGCGGATGATGGCGATGCCGTCGCCGATCTGCAGAGTAGAAATACCCAGAGTGGCTGCGGTACCGAAGAGGGTGGCCACGATGGCCAGGATGTCGATTACTTTGCCGAAGGGGCCGGAGCGTTTGAACACCGGGGTAAACAGCGACGACATGAGCGTGGGGCGGCCGCGGCGGTAGCAGGAGTAGGCCATGGCGCCGCCGACCAGGGCGTAGAGCGCCCATGGGGAAAGACCCCAGTGGAAGTTGGCTTGGGCGATTGCGTGGTGCAGTGCTTCTTCGGTTTCGGCCTCCACGGTCAGCGGTGGCGGGTCGAGGTACATGGTCAGTGGTTCGGAGGGGCCGAAGAAGAAGATGCCCACGCCGATGCCGGCGGCGAACATCATGGCAACCCAGGAGAAGAAGGAATACTCGGGTTCTTCGTCGTCTTTGCCGAGTTTGATGTTGCCGAAGCGAGAGAACGCCAGCACCGCCATGATGATGACGCAGGCGACCATCACGATGTTGAAGAGCCACCCGAAGTTGCGAAGGCCCCAGGTCAGTGCGCTTGAGGCGCTCGAGCCAACTTGTTCGGGCGCAGTCACGCCCCAGATGATGAAGGCAAGGATCGCTGCGGCGGTCACGCCGAAAACGACTTTGTCCAGGCGGAAGTTGTGGCGTGATTCTTCGACGCTGATGCCTGGGACGAGCCCGGGGTGCATATCGTCGGGGTAGATGCCTGTTGCACGTTGTACGCGCATGGGCTTCATCTTGGGATTCATCAAGGTTCTAGGCTTCCGGCAGGGTGTCGGTGGCGGTGGGGTAGGACGGTTGTGCCCCGGGGCGGGTGACGGAGAACGCGCCGACGCGGCACGCATAGGTGGAGGCCTCGACGAGCGTGTCGCCCTCGATGATGCGGGCACAGAACGCGCCTGCGAAGGAGTCGCCGGCGCCGACGGTGTCGACGGCCTCGACTTGTGGGGAGGGGATGTGGGTCAGCGCGTCGCCTTCAACCACGAGCGCACCTGCTGCACCGAGGGTGAGCACGGCGGAGGCGAAGCCTGCGTCCTTCAGGCGGCGTGCGAGGTCCTCGGGGGTGCCGGTGGAGTCGTAGCCAAGCTGGTCGAGGATCAGGCCTGCTTCGTGCTCGTTGGCCATCAGTGGGTCGGCGGCGAGCAGGGCCTCGCGTGGTACGTCGACGACGGGGGCGAGGTTGATCACCACGCGCCCCTTTGCCAGTTCGACGGCGCGGGCGAAGCCGTCGGCCGGGATTTCGCCTTGCAGCAGGACAACTTCGGCGGCTTCGACGGGTTCGGCGTGGCGGGAGACGAAGTCGGCGTCGACCAGTGCGTTGGCGCCGGGGACGACCTGGACGGTGTTTTCGCCGTTGGCTGCGACGGTGATCACGGCAAGACCGGTGACCTCAGTGACTTCTTCGACGTGGGTGAGGTCGACGCCCGCCTCGCGCAGCAGTGCAGTTGCCGGGATGGCGTTCGAGTCGGTGCCTACCGCGCCGACCAGTGCGACGGGGGCGCCGAGGCGTGCGGCGGCGCAGGCTTGGTTCGCGCCCTTGCCGCCGGCGGTGATGCCTCCGCCGGAGCCGAGTAGCGTTTCGCCTGGGGTGGGGTGTCGGTCAACATTGACGGTGAGGTCGGCGTTGATGGATCCGACCACGCAGATTTTTGCGGCACTCATGGGTGCCTATAGTACGGCGGCGAGCAGTTCTCGGGTGTAGGGGTGCTGTGGGTTGGCCCAGATCTCCTCGGTTGGCCCCTGCTCGACGATGCGCCCTGACTGCATCACGGCGACGGTGGGGCAGAGTTCACGCGCGACGTTTAAGTCATGGGTGACGAAGATGAGGGTGTTGGCGCCTATGGTGTCGCGAAGCAGGTCAAGCACTTGGTCCTGGATGGTGGCGTCGAGGGCGGACACGGGTTCGTCGGCAAGCAAAATGCTCGGGCGAGGGGCTGCGGCGCGCGCAATAGAGATGCGTTGGCGCTGCCCGCCGGAGAATTGCGCCGGCTTGCGGTGGCCGGCGCCGGCAAGGCCGACGCGCTCGAGCATTTCGTCGGAGCGTTGCTTATCGACGCCTACCTCACGAATCGACGCCCCAACCTCCATACGTGGGTCAAGGGAGGAGTACGGGTCCTGGAACACCATCTGCACGTCCCCTGCGACCGTCACGGTGCCGGAGGTGGCCTGGCGCAGCCCCGCAATCAGGTGGAGCAGCGACGTCTTGCCGGAGCCTGAGCCGCCCACGATGGCCAGGCGCTCGCCCTCGCGGACGGTGAGGGTGACGTTGTCCACCGCCATGGTGGCGCCGCGCTGCAGCGAGACACCATCCAGTTCGACGACCGGCTCGCCGAGCGTGACAGGGGCAGCGGGCGCGCCGGGCTCGGCTGCGGCGGCGAGTGCTTTGGCGTAGTCGGAGTCGCCAGCGACGATGCGCCCGTCCTTAAACACCAGCACCCGGTCGGTCATGCGGCGCACCACGGCCAGGTCGTGGGAGATGAACAGCAGGCCCATGCCACGCTCGCGGACGAGGCGGTCGAGCAGGTCGAGGATGTCGGACTGGACGATGGCGTCGAGGGCGGTGGTGGGCTCGTCGCAAATGAGCACGTCCGGGTTCTGGGATAGCGCGAGCGCGATGAGCACACGCTGGCGCTGGCCGCCGGAGAGTTCGTGCGGGTAGGCGTCGGGGCGGTCCACGCCGACGTCTCGGAGCAGGTCGCGGGCAACGATCCGGCCGATCTTCTTCAGCGGGTCGAGTGCGGTCATGGGTTCTTGGAACACCATGGCGACGGTGTTGCCGCGCACTCGGCGGCGCACGCGGTCGCGGGTGCCCACCATCTCTGTGCCGTTGACGGTGATGGATCCGGTCGCGGGCAGGTCACTCAGCCCCATGATGCTTAAGGCGGTGACGGACTTGCCGGAGCCGGATTCACCGATGATGCCCACGCGCTCGCCGGGGGCGATGTGGAAGGTGATGTCGTGGAGAATGCCGTCGATGCTGAGGTGCTTAACGTCGATCATTGGTGCCTCCGAGCAGGTTAAATCCCAGCACGGTCACCGCGATGGCCAGGCCCGGCCACAGTGCGAGGTGCGGGGAGGTGGCCAAGAACGGCTGCGAGGCCTGCAGCATGCGGCCCCACGACGCGTAGGGTGCGGGGGAGCCGAGGCCGAGGAAGGACAGGCCAGCCTCGGCGAGAATGGCGAGAGCTACGGCGACGGAGACCTGTGTGAGCACGATCGGCCAGATATTCGGCAGGACGTGGCGCCACGCGATCACAGGGCCCGACACCTTGGCAATGCGTGCGGCCAGGATGTAGTCGTTTTGCATCACCTGCAGCGTGCCGGCGCGGGCGACGCGGACGAACCCGGGGGCGCCGGCGATGCCGATGGCCAGCACAACAATCCAAATCGAGGCACCAAACACGGCGGTGAACACGATGGCCAACAGCAGTGCGGGGAAGGCGAGCAGAAGGTCGGCGCCGGCCATGACGAATCGGGCCGCACCGCGGCGCATGCCGGCCCAGATGCCCAGCGGCACGCCGACCAACGCGGAAAGCCCAACTGCGCCGATGGCCACCGTTAAGGTCAGGCGCGCGCCGTCCATGACGCGCGAGGTGATGTCGCGGCCGAACTGGTCGGTGCCCATCCAGTGCGCTGCCGAAGTGCCCTGGAGTCGGTTCTGAACGTCGGCCTGTAGCGGGTCGAACGGCGTCCACACCAGCGACAGCAGCGCAACTGCCGCGACGGCCAGTACGATCAGCCCGCCGATTTTGCGTTGTGTTGTCATGCTTGCCTCCGAATCCGCGGGTCGACCACCGTGTACGTCAGATCCACAATGAGGTTGACCACCAGCGTGAAGGCCACGACCAGCATCATCACGGTTTGGACGGTGGTGAGGTCACGGTTGCCCACGGCGTCGAGAAGCATTGTGCCCAACCCCGGAATCGTGAACACGCGCTCGATGACCACCGCGCCAACCACCAGCGACGCCAGCTGCACGCCAACGACCGTGATCACCGGCAATGCCGCGTTGCGCAGGGCAGAGGAGTAGAGCACTGCGCGTATCGACGACCCCTGCGCCCGCCCCGTACGCACATAATCCTTGCCCAACTCTTCACGCACCGACGCCGCAATGTAGCGGGTCAGAATCGACGCCTGCACAAGCGAAAGCGCCGCCACCGGCAACACCACGTGCGCTGGAGTTCCCCACCCATTGGCAGGCAGCCAGCCTAGGCGCACGGAGAACAACGCCACCAGCGCGATACCGACCAAAAACGACGGGACGATGATGCCCACCTGCGACAGGCCACTGACCACCGCCGAGCCCGCGGAGCGGCGCCGGCCCGCGATGTACACACCGGCGGGTACCGCGACGAGCAGCGACACCGTCATCGCAAGCACCGTGAGCGTAAGCGATACCCCGGCGCGTTCAATGACGGATTCGGTGATCTCCTTGCCCGAGGACAACGACACACCAAAGTCGCCGGTGATCAGCCCTGAAATCCAGTCGAAGTACTGCGCTGGCAACGGGCGGTCGAGCCCGAGGCGGGTGTTGAGCTCTGCGATGTCTGCTTCGGTTGCCGCCACGCCGAGCGCGATGCGTGCCGGGTCGCCGGGTACTGCGCGCAGCAGCGTGAAGATGATCAGGCTGGCGGCGACGAGCAGCAGCACAAAGCGCAGCAGGTGTTTGCTGATGGTGCGGATCATTTTGTCACCTCGTTCAGCCGTAGCGAGTCAGTGACCACGTTGGGGTTGAGCCCACTCACGCCTGGGGCGTAGAGCACGATATTGGGCGCGTTGACCAGGGTCAGCGACGCCGCGTCGGCCATGACTTGGTCGATGGCGGCTTTGATGTCGCCGTCCGCGAAGTGCTGCTGAGCCTGAGGCGAGTCGTAGCCCAGGTAGTAGTCCGGGTTGCCGAACAGTTGGGTGGCGTCGCGTGGCTCCACGTGGGCGATGAGTGAGGACTGGTAGTCGTGGCCCTTGTGCACTTGGCTGAGCCATACGGCGGGGAACTCGACGGTTTCCAGTTTGATGTTGAAGCCGACGTCGCGAAGTTGCGAGAAGAGCAGCTCCGATGCGGTCTGCGCGTACGGCAGGTTTGGCACCGTGATGGTGACTTCGGGGGTGCGCCCGGCGAGCAGTTCGCGCGCCTTGTCGGGGTCGAAGGGGTAGTAGTTGTGCCCGGTGAACCACGGGTCGGTCGGCGGGACGGGTGCGCCGCCGGTGTCGGTGGCCAGCCCGTTGTAGACCACCTCGTTGATCGCGTCGCGGTCGATTGCGTACGCCACCGCGCGGCGGATGTCGGGGTCGTCGAAGGGGGCGCGCTGGTTGTTCATGCTCAGTAGCACTTCGCCGTTGGTGGTGCCCACTTCCACCCGGATGTCCTCGGGCAGCGTCTCGATCAATTGCGGGGCTTGCATCGCCCACACCACGTCCGCGTCACCCACGCGTAGCGCGTTGACGGCGGAGACCGGGTCGTCGAAGTAACGCATCACGGCGTTGCGCTCGACGGAGCCGTCCCAGTAGTCCTCGCGTGCCTCGAAGACGATCTTCTCGCCGATGTCGAAGCGCTGCACTGTGTATGGGCCGGTTCCCAGCGGGTCGGTGGCCAGGCGCTCGATGCTCGCCGGGGTCATCATCGCGCCGGTCAGCGTTGCCATGGACCACAGCCACGCGTCCGCGTCACCCTCGATGGTGACGGCCAAGGTGTGCTCGTCGAGCACGTGCGTATCGACGACCGGAGCCATCTGGGCCTTCAACCCATTCGTCCACTCGTTTTGCACGTAATCGATTGAGAACGCGGCGTCCTCGGCGGTAAACGCTTTGCCGTTGGAGAACGTCACGTCGTCGCGTAGGTGGAAGATGAATGTGTCGCCGTCGAGGTCCCACGAGGAGGCGAGGTGGGGGATGGGCTGGCCGTTGTCGTCGATACGCACCAGCGTCTCGTACACATTGCCCACGAGAGCCTGGGGTGCAGCAGCGCCGCCAACGGTGGTGAAGTCCAAGCCAGCAGGTGCTGCGGAAGCGGCAACCACCACCTCATCACGGGTCTCGGAATTGGTACAGGCAGCCAACGGCAGAGCAAGACAGACGGTGGCTGCGACCAGCGTCCTTGAAAGCATGCTGTGAGATTAGTGGATGTCGGAGTCCACCTGGAACCACAGGGGGGAGGAGTGCCCCCGAACATTGTTCAATCCGAAGGACACCTTGTCCGCGCGGAAGATGTGTACGGCGTATTCCAGCACGTCACCGTTGTGTGTCAGCGCCTTCAGCGCCACCGCAACTACCGGGTCGTTTTCCTCGATGCCGAGCTGCGTTGCCAGCTGCGCATCGGCGCGCTCCACCGTGAAGGAACGCGACAGGTTGTTAAAGTCCGCGCCCGCGCGAATGAGTTCGCGGTGGATGGAATCCTCGGAGGTGTCCACCGTCTCAATCACATCAGTCAGTGAAGCGTCGAAGTACATCACTTCGGCCACCAGCGGTTCGTCGTCTGCGCTGCGTACGCGGTCAAGGACGTAGACGTCCGTGCCAGGAGTGATGTGCATCTTGTCGGCGACGTCTTCGTCCGCCTCGATGATGCCGCGGCGGTTCACCACCTCGCCCGGGTTCTTACCCATGCGGTACAACCACGAGGTGGTGGACAGGATCTCCTCGAACGTCTCAGTGCGGGTATTCGACAGCACCAGGGAGCGACGCCCGCGGCCCGAGGAGAGCAGGCCCTCCGCGCGCAACGTCGCTACCGCTTGACGCACCGGCCCGCGGGAGGTGTTGAACTGCTCGCACAGTTCGACCTCACTCGGCAGTGACTCACCCGCAGGGATATGACCTGCGAAGATCTCGTCGCGAAGATAATCGGCGATCTCTTCGTGCTGCTGCGGGCGGCGTAGTGGACCGGTGGGCAATTGAGCCATGAGGGGTCAGATCCTTCGGTATCGGCGCGGATTTGTATAGCCAAATCCTAGACCACTGTTCACCAGAATTTTACTTTCCCCAGGAATCGGCCAAAATTTCCATGTTGCGCAGGGTTGCATCGTGGCTGCCGGACTGCAACGAGATCATCAACTCGTCTGCCTTGGCCAGTTTTTGGAACGCCTCGAGGTACTCCACAACCTGCTCACCGGTGCCCTTCGCGGTGTAGCGCAGCATGTCCGTGATCTGACGGCCCTGGAAGGAATTGACCACGGCGTCGAGTTGGTCGTCCGAAAGCATCGTTCCGCGCCGCCCCATGAACGCGCGCACCCGGTTGCGGTGCACGATACGGGTTTCCTCCACGGCCTCCTGCTCGGAATCGGCGGCAGTGACGTTGACCGCGGCGATGCAGTACGGCTCGGGGTAGCGCTCCGACGGCTGGTAGTTCTCCTTGTAATAGGTGGTGGCCTGCTCCAAGTGCTGCGGCGCGAAGTGAGAGGCGAACGCGTACGGCAGGCCCAGCTTCGCGGCCAGGGATGCGCCGAACATGGACGAACCCAGAATGATCAGCGGTACGTTCGTGTTAAACCCGGGCATCGCGGTCACGCCTGGCAGTGGGGACTCGTTGGACAGCCACGCCTGCAGCTCGAGAACGTCTTCGGGGAAGCGTTCGGCGGCGGCAGGGTCTCGTCGCAAAGCACGGCCCAACGTCTGCTGATCAGTACCGGGCGCGCGGCCCAAGCCAAGGTCGATGCGGCCGGGATAGAGCTCCTCGAGCATGCCGAACTGCTCCGCGATCACGTACGGGGAGTGGTTTGGCAGCATCACACCGCCCGAACCGAGACGAATGCGCTCGGTCTTCGCGCCGATGTGGCTAATGAGCACCGCGGGTGAGGACGACACAATGCTCGACATGTTGTGGTGCTCCGCGTACCAAATCCGGTCGTAGCCCAACGCCTCTGCTCGCTGAGCGAAGGTAACGGAGCGTTTCATCGCCTCGCCGACGGACTCGTCGGGGTAGCGGGTGCAAAAATCGATCAGAGAAAGTGGCGTACGCATAAGGCCCCACCGTACGCGTTTTGCGAACAGTGGGGCCTCGCAGGAGAGCCAGGTGCGACTACGACTGCAGCACCGGTGCAGCGTCACCTTCGGCGGAGAGGTCTTCGCCTTCGATGGACTCCATAGTGCCGGGGATCATCGCTGGCTTCGGTTTAGCAAAGTCAACGATCAAACCGATGATGAACGCCACGACAACCGGGACCACCCAGCCGAGGCCTTCGGCGGCCAGCGGTGCCCACTGCACGATTGGGCGCAGTGCGTCGGCGGCCCACTCGAGGGAGATGAAGGTCTCGATAGCGGACCACACCACGGCGACCCACAGCGGGACGAAGAACGCCCAGCTGAAGCGGGTACGTGCACGGAAGGCCGGCTCGATGAGCGTCAGTGCGATCAAGGTGATGGCTGGCGGGTACAGGAAGCCGATCACCGGAGCGGCAATCGCCATCACGAAGTCCAAGCCCTGCGTTGCCATGATCATGGAAGCCACAGCGAAGATGACGGCCCACACGTGGTAGGAACCCGGGAACTGCTCCGAGAAGTACTCGGCGGTTGCGGTGATCAGGCCGACAGCGGTGGTCAGGCAGGCAAGCAGCACGATGGCGGAGAAGACCGCCTGGCCGGCGCCACCCATGGTCAGGTTGGAGGCTTCGGCGAGCAAGCCTGCGCCGTTGTCAAAGTTGGATGCGCCCGGCATGACACGGCCAATGACGCCAAGACCGACGTAGACCAGAGCCAGCATGATGCCTGCGCCGACGCCGGCTGCGATGGTGCCGCTGACCAGCGGGGTGCCTTCCTTGAAGCCGCGGCCACGCAGGGTGGAAATCACCACGATGGAAAACGCCAGTGCGGCAATGGAGTCCATGGTCAGGTAGCCCTCGAGCAGGCCGGAGGTCAGCGGGCCGTTGTCGTACGGCTCCTGCGGGGTGGCCGGCTCGGCGCTCCAGCGGAATGCGGACACGGAGATCATGACGATCAGCAGGACGAGCAGCGCCGGGGTGAGGAACTTGCCCAGTTTCTCCATGATGGTGGTCGGGTTCCAAGACAGCGCCAGGGCGATGCCGAAGAACACGACGTTGAAGATGCCCGAGGCAACCAGCGAGTCAAAGCCGAACAGCGGGGTGATCGCGGTTTCAAACGAGACGGCACCGGTACGTGGCAGTGCGTAGAACGCGCCGATGGAAAGGTATGCCAGGACCGGGAAGACCACGCCGAAGGCGGTGCCGGCGCGCTGCGCGAGGTCGCGCAGGTTCGAGCCGGACAGCGCAATCGCGATCACGGCGAGCACCGGCAGTAGCGATGCGGTGACAAGGAAGCCGATGAGTGCCGGCCAGAAGTTGTCGCCGGCTTGGACGGCCAGCATTGGCGGGAAGATGAGGTTTCCCGCGCCGAAGAACATTGAGAACAGGGCGAGCCCAGTCACGATGATGGCGCTGGTGGAGCGTCCATTCGTTGACTGGCCGTCTGCCCGTGAAATCGCTGTGGAACCCATTGGGAGAACCTCTCTAGCTAGTGTGCAGTTGCCTTAGCATAGACCACACGCCCGCTAGATGGGAACTAAGTTCCAATAGGTGGGACGTTAGATGGTGTTGATTGCGTCCCCGATCCGCTTGACAGCCTCTTGGAGAATCTCCGGGGAGGTGGCAAAGTTCATCCTCGCACGGTGCTCTCCGCCAGGGCCAAAGTCCACGCCCTCATTCATCGCAACTTTTGCGTGACGACGAAGCCACGCCGCCGGTTTTTCATCCACAAGCTTGGTCTTTGAGAAGTCCAGGAACATCAAATAGGTCGCCTGCGGCACCTCAATTGCAATACCCGGCACGGCCTTGGGGAGGTGCTCCACCAGCCAGTCGCGGTTGGCCCGCAGCTGCTCTATCTCTTCGTCGAGGAACTCACGACCATGCGTGTAGCAGGCCTCCGCGGCCACAATGCCGAGGGTGCCCACACCGTCTTTGGCTACCCCCGACATCGCGTTCCACGTACGAACGTCCTCGTCGTTGGTAAAGATCATTTGCGCGCACTTTAAGCCCGCCACGTTCCATGCCTTCGACGTTGCCGTCACCGTGATGCACACGTCCGGGTTGTTTGCTGCGGCGCAGACGTGGGCGCCGTCGAAGACGAGTGGCGCGTGGATTTCGTCGACAATCACCCGCGCGCCATGCTTGCGCGCGACCTCGCAGACGGCATCCAACTCGTCGGCCGTGAACACGTAGCCGCCCGGGTTGAACGGGTTGGTCACGATGATGCTGCCCGCGCCGCCTGCAAACGCTGCGTCCACCTCATCCAGGTCGAGCCCGCCCGCGCTGGAGACATCCACGCGCTTGCGGCCCGCAACCTGGGCAACTTCCAGGAACGGGAAGTACGCCGGTACCGGCACAATCACAGCACCCTCGGTGAAGTACTTGATCGCCAGCATCACACCGCGCACCACATCCGCAACCGGAAAGATCTTATCCGCGTCCGGGCGCCAGTCGTAGCGGTGCTCGTAGAACCCAGCCACCGCTTCACCCAAATGGTGCGCGTGCGGCGCCGGGGTGTAGCCGAACATCTCGCGCTCCACCGCATCCGCAATCGCATCCTTCACCGCAGGGGCGGTGGGGAAGTCGCTTTCCGCGATGAACAACGGCAGCACGTCAGCGTCGAACTGCGTCCACTTGCGCGTGCCGCGGGCTTGCAGGGTTTCAAGGCTGGGAAATTGCATGCGCCCTACGGTAGTGAGATTTTTTCCTTTGCGGACCCTTTTATGCCGTAGCGCGTGGTGCTACGGTCAGTACATGACGGAGACAATCAGCCAGCGAGAGCTGCGCAATGAAAGCGGGCGTATCATGCGAGCGCTTGATGAGGGGGAGACATTTGTGATTACGAGCAACTCGCAACCGGTCGGTGAATTGCGACCATTACGAAAGTCACGATTCGCTCGAAAAGAAGACTTGTTAGCAACGGTCAAGCGGCTTCCGAAAGTTAAGTTTGAAGAGTTCCGGGCCGATATTGACGAGTATGTAGACCAACGAATTGATCCGCGTGACTAGCAGAGGCTTGTTGGATACATCAGTGCTCCTCGATCTCGATGAAATAGATCCAAATCTACTGCCAGAGCAGTGGACAATCTCGTCTATCGCTTTCGCTGCGCTGGCTGTCGGCCCTGTTGCAGCGCAGGATCCTTTGGAGCGTGCCCGCCGATCAAATCAGGCCCGTGCAATCGCTGAACTAGTTGAGTGTATTCCGTTCGACGATCGTGCAGCACAAGCCTATGCCCTTGTATATGGGGCAGTGATCCGTGCCGGGCGAAAGCCACGAGGGCGTGCGTTTGATCTCTTGATCGCAAGCACTGCTGTGGCGGAAGGGCTTGATTTGTATACGAGGAATCCGCAGGACTTTAGAGGTCTTGAAGAACTTTTGAACGTGATTTCGGTTTAGTCCGTTGCGCCCTCGTCTTCATCTTCGTCGTACTCGTCGTCATCGCCCCCGTCGGCGGCGAAACCGAACGCCTTCAACCGCTTCCTATCTGCAGCAGAAGAGGATGCCGTCAGGCGCAACAGCTCTGAATAAATACCGCCAGAGACAGCCAGATCTGCCGGCGAGCCGATCTCGTCGATACGTCCGTCGCGCAGGGTGATGATGGTGTCCACGCCGGCGATCGTCGATAAGCGGTGCGCGATCATGATCGTCGTGCGATCCCGCATAAGTTCATCCAGGCCCGCTTGGACGGCGCGCTCGGCTTTGGTGTCCAGGGCGGAGGTGGCCTCGTCGAGGATCAACAGCGGGGCGTCCTTGAGCATCGCGCGCGCCACCGCCACACGCTGGCGCTGACCACCGGATAGGCGCAGGCCGCGCTCGCCGATGATCGTGTCATAACCATCGGTGAACTTCATGATGAAGTCGTGCGCGTTCGCACGCTTGGCCACGGCAACGACCTCTTCCATCGTCGCGTCCGGCTTGCCGTAGGCGATGTTTTCAAACACCGAGCCGGAAAACAGCGCAGCCTCCTGGAACACCACACCCGTGGTGGCGCGCAGCTTCTCCACGTCCAGGTGCGAGATCTCCTCGCCGCACACCTCAAGGTGGACATGTGTGATGGGGTAGAGGCCAAGCAGCAGGTTCACAATCGTGGACTTGCCGCCGCCGGACTCGCCAACCAGCGCGATCTTCTCGCCCTCGCGGGCGGTAAACGTCACATCGTGCAGCACCGGCTCACCCGGCATGTACTCAAAGGTGACGTTGTCGAATGCGACGACCGGTTCGCACACCCTCAGCGGTGACTGCTGCGTCGCGTCGAGCGCCGGCATGCCGGAGGCTTCCGTCGCGGCCACCAGCTGGCGGTTCGCGGTCGGCTCGACCGGCTCGTCCATCACCTTGAAGTAGTCGCGCGAGCCGGCGATGGCGCGCTGCGCGGAATCGACGATCCAGCTCATCATGGTCACCGGCTGGCGCGCCATGGTCACCATCTGGATGAGCATGACCATCTCACCAACCGTGAAATGCCCAGCGAGCGTGCGCGTGAACAGGATCAGGTAAATCCCCAAAAAGATCAGGTTCATGGCCACGCCGCGCGCGGTATCCATGGAGTGCCACCAGCGCGACTGCGGCCGTGTGATGTCCACCGTGTTGGTGTAGTGGCGGCCGAACTTTTCTAACTCGCGCACCTCGGCACCGTAGGACTTGGTCACCTTCACCTGGCCAACGACCTCGGCGAAACGCCCGTTGCCCTCGTCGATATTGGCGTTCTTTTCCTGCTCGAAAACCTGCCAGCGTTTCGACGTCAACGCCGTCAGCCACGTATACAGCGGGAACAGCAGCGCCAGCAGCACCGTCAGCGGCCAGTAGTAGTAGGCCGTGATGCCCAAAATGGCCACGACCTGCAGCAGCATCGGCAGGAAATTATTGGTAAAGGATTGGATGAACTGCGTGACGTTCGCAATCGAGCGGTCCAGCCGCGCGATGATCGTGCCGGTGACCTGGTTGTCGTAGTAACGCTGCGGTAGTGCGAGCAACTTGGCAAAGTAGCGCGTAGACAGAATCTGGCGGATGCGCGCCACCATCACATCGCCCAGGTATCCGGACACGTTGTGCAGCATGGAAGCGGACGCCTCTGCGACAAACAGCGCGATGGCGAGCCAGACGACGGTGCGGGTTGCGTCGGGCACGGGCTCGTCGCCAAGCGCCGCAATGATCGTGTCGGTTGCCTCCCGAATGAGGAACGGGGAGATAAGCCCAAGCCCCGCGACTATCGACGACACCACCACAACCGCGATATAAAACGGACACAACGCGGAAGCACTGCGAACGACGCGCATCAAAGACTGCATAATTTCCACAGGGTACCTGCGCGGTATTGTGTGCAGCGAAGCACTAGTTACGCGACAGAAAACGAGGCGCACATGTCCATCCGCACGAGCACCCGGCTTGCCGCCGTCATCCTGGCCACGACCATGCCGCTGGCAGCTTGCGTGGACCAACAAGAAGACCCGATTGGCGACGAAACCAGCCAGAACCTCGAAGAATCCGTCGAATCGAAGGTCAACGACAAGCCCACCTTCAACGTTGAGGAAACCGACCCGAAGGTCACCGACGAGCTCACCGGCAAGTCCGTCAAGGATCCGGCGATGGAGTTGTCGTACAAGTGGCAGGGGACGTCGTCGACAGGCGTGGGCACCGTGGTCGTTATTGCGGTGACCAACACGTCCGACGCGCCACTGCCTGTCGACGCCCTGAAGCCGGAACTGCGCTACAGCACCGACGGCTCCTCCTACACCGACGCCACGTATATCTCCAATGCGGAGAAGGCCCAGGTGGATGTCGTCGGCATCGACATGCCGCTCGGCCCGGGTGCCACCACGAACGCGAAGTTCCCCTTCGAGGTCGCGCAGGGCAACCTGTGGGACGCCGAGTTCACTGTTGGCAACGTCACATTCAAGGGCAATTTGAGCTATTAGACTGTCGCGCATGACAAATCCTTTGCTTGCGCCATCGACGCTGCCCTACAACCTGCCGGACTTCGCCGCAATCCGGCTTGAGCACGTGGAACCCGCCTTTGAACAGGCTTTGGTCAACCACGCGCAGGAAATTGCGGACATCACCACCCAAGACACCCCAACCTGGGAGAACACCGTCGAGGCCTTCGAGCTCGCCGGTGCGGACCTGGACCGTGTCATGGCGTGGTTCTTCAACCTGCAGGGCACCGATTCGACCGACGAGTTCGACGCCGTCGCCGACCGGATCGTGCCGAAGTTGTCTGCGCACGTGGACTCGATCTACCAAAACAGCGAGCTCTACTCCCGCATCCAGCAGGTCACGACGCCGGAGGATGAGGAATCGCAGCGGCTTCACGACGAACTCAAGCGCCGGTTCGCACGCCGCGGCGCCGATTTGGACGCGGCCGGCAAGACGCGCCTGCAGGAGATCAACCAGCGCCTGTCCGAACTGTCCGAACTCTTCGGCCGCAACCTGCTGGCGGATACGAAGAAACTCGCCGTGGAACTGACCCGCGAAGAACTCGACGGCCTGTCCGAGGCACAGATCGAGGCCTACCAGGACGGCGAGCGTTTCGTCGTGCCGATCGAACTGCCGACCACCCAGTCCCTGCAGGCCGAACTCGAAAACTCGGGCGCGCGCCACAAGCTTTTCGACGCCTCCCGCGCCCGCGGCCGCGACACCAACGCCGACATCGTCGCCGAGTCGGTGAAGCTGCGCCTCGAGCGCGCGAAGCTGCTCGGCTTTGATTCGCACGCCGACTACGTCATCGCCGAGGAGACCGCCGGCACCGCGTCTGCTGCACGCCAGTTGATCGCGGACCTGGCCCCTGCCGCCGCTGCGAACGCTGAGGCTGAGCGCAAGCTCGCCTCCGAACTCGCCGGTGAAGACCTCGACGGCGCCGACTGGCCGTACTGGCAGGCGAAGCGCCGCGAGCAGGAACTCGGCATCGACGAAGCGGAGATCCGCAAGTACTTCCCGCTCGAGCAGGTGCTCACCGACGGCGTGTTCTACGCCGCCAACCTCCTTTACGGCATCACGGTGGAAAAGCGCGAGGATCTCAACGGTTACCGCGACGACGTCGATGTGTGGGAGGTCAAGGAGGAAGACGGCACTGGCATTGGGTTGTTGCTGACGGACTACAACGCGCGTTCGTCGAAACGCGGCGGCGCCTGGATGAGCTCCTTTGTGGACCAGTCGCACCTGGCGGGCACGAAGCCGGTGGTGGTCAACGTCATGTCGATCACCTCGAACCTGCTCACTATCGACGAAGTGACCACCCTGTTCCACGAGTTCGGCCATGCTCTGCACGGCCTGCTGTCGGACGTGCGCTACCCGTCGAACTCCGGCACCAACGTGCCGCGCGACTGGGTGGAGTTCCCCTCCCAAATCAACGAAAACTACGCGTTTGCCCCGGAGATCGCCCGCAACTACGCGCGCCACGTGGACACCGGCGAGGTCATTTCCGACGAGCAACTCGCCGCACTGAAGGCCTCGCGCCAGTTCGGCCAGGGCTTCCTCACCGCCGAGTACCTCGCGGCCAGCGCGATCGACCTGGCGTGGCACTCGATCACCGAGGACACCCCGTCCGACATCCAAACCTTCGAGGAAGAAGCCCTGCGCGAGGTTGGCCTGGACATCGACGGGCTCGAGCCGCGCTACCGCTCCACCTGGTTCAACCACATCTTCGCCGGCGGCTACTCGGCGGGCTACTACTCCTACCTGTGGGCAGAAGCTCTCGACGCCGACGGCTACCAGTTGGTCGAACAGGAAGGCATCAACCGCGACACCGGCGCGAAGTTCCGCGAGACCATCCTGTCCAAGGGGTCCTCGCGCGACTACGCCGAGGCCTACCGTGCGTTCCGTGGCCGCGACAAGGACACGCGTCCGCTGCTGGAGCGTCGCGGCCTGGCGGGCTCCGACGTATCGGCATAGCCGGTTAACGGCCTGCGCTACGCTGGCGGCATGTCCCGCGGAAGTGTGAAGCATTGGTGCGCGGCTGCGGTGGTTGCCACGACGCTTGCGGCGTCGGTGGTTCCTGCAGTCGCGCCTGCTTCGCCTGCGTTGAATGCGGCGCAGGGTGGGCGGATTTTCGTCGATAATTTAGGCTCGGACCGCCTCACTGCCTGCACGCTTGGTTTCAACGACGTCGAGCACCGTCGCAGTTACACCGCCGCCCACTGCGTGGTACAAAACGAGCAGTACTTCCCCCAGGGTGCGCTGGTCTACCTTGCAGATAGCGCCGGCAAACAAATCGACGAGCCCGCAGGGTTGATCTTCCCCGCGCGGGCGTATTCGCCGAAGACGTCCGCCAACGACTGGGCGGTGATCTACTGGTTCGAAGACGTTCGTGTTGGCGGCAACCCGTATGGCGGGACGGTTGTGCCGGTGGAAAAGATCAGCAGCACCGACACGATCTGCTTCCGCGGGTACTCCACCCATGGGCGCTCGGATGCCTCGACGTGCGGCAAGTTCGTCGGCACGGTTGAAAACACCACGTACTTCGACGCGCCGCAGATGCCGGTGCCAGGTGACTCCGGTGGGCCGGTGTACATCCCGGGCCGCGGCCTGGTGGGGGTGATCTCTGGGGCGAACTATGTCGCGGGCGAGGATAACCATCAGTTGATTGGGTTCCAGCGCGCCAGCTCGCTCGACAGTGGCCCGGTGTACGGGGAGGAGCAGGTCGACGACTTTTTGGAGTACCAGTATTCGCTGCGCTACTCCACGACGATCACCAACCCGCCGGGTGGCACGATCACGTTGACACCGACCTTGGTGCCGCGAAGGACGCCTGCGCAGGCGACGTTTGAGTCTGGTGCCGCGACGCCGACGAGTGTGCCGACGGTGGCACCAAGGCAGAAGGCGGTGGAGCAGGCGCCGTCGGGCCCGTCGGCGTCGCAAGTTATCGGGATCATTATCGGCATTTTGGTGGTTGTTGCCGCGGTGAGCCCGATCGTGATGATGGCGTTGAAAGCGGTCTAAATGGGCTGGTTAATGGGGTTGAGCCCGTGGTTGCAGGTGCCGCTGATTGTGGTGCTGGCGCTGCCGGCGTGCGTGGCGGTGTCCTATGTGCTGCTTTGGGTCGTCGACCGGCTCGGTCTAGGCTTGGGCACCATGGCCAACCCTGAAGAGCTGCGCAAGCAGGATCAACAGCTGCCCAAGCCGCAGCGTAAGTACCCGCAGTCGCGGGTGACCCAAGCAATGTGGGTGCTCATCGCTCTTGTCATTGTTGCTGCGGTGATCGGCGCGCTTTAGTTGCGTATCGACGCCTCCGCCACCGCCTTAAACAACTCCATCTCCGGTAGGTGTTCGATGAGCACGGGGGTGCCGGTGGCGTCGCAAAGCGGCATGCGCCAGTTGGTGTACTGCTCGCCGTTGGTGCCGGGCTGGTTTTGAATGCGCTCGTCGCCTACCATGTCCACCAGGTTCGTACACGTCATCGCCGATGGGGTGGAGGCGACGAAGCGAGTCAGTCCCGTGATCAGTGCCTTATCGTCGTCGCCGGTAAGCGCACCTTCCTCCCGCGCGAGGCCAAGCACCTGGTCGATCCAGATGCGGTCGGTGGCGTTGAGGTGTTCCACGGGGTCGTCGACAAGCCCGAGCTCATGGCGCAATTCGTTGTGTGCACCCTTGAGGTAGCCAGCGGTGGGCGGCAGGTCGTGCGTGCCCACAGCCGTAAGCGCCAGGTGGCGGTACTGCTGCGAGGGGCGCGGCACGCCCGGCGGGATGGATTCGAACCACAGCACCGAGGTGCCCAAAATGCCCTTGTCGCGAAGGAAGTCCTGCACCCACGGCTCGAACGTGCCTAAGTCCTCGCCGACGACGACTGCCCCGGCGCGCTGCGCCTCCAACACGAGGGTGCCCACCATGGCCTCAAAGTCGTAGTTCATGTACACCCCGCCAGCGGGTGTGCCGGCGCGTGGCACCCAAAACAGGCGGAACAGTCCGAGCACGTGGTCGACGCGGATGCCGCCACTGTGGCGCAGCGCTGTGCGCAGCAGGTCGCGCCACGGCCCGTAGCCGGACTCGGCGAGTTGCTGCGGGTTCCACGGCGGCTGCGACCAGTCTTGGCCTTTTTGCGAGTACTGGTCCGGGGGAGCTCCCACCGACGCATCGGACACCAACACCTCGCGCAGTGTCGCCGCGTCCGCGCCGCCAGGGTGGATGCCCACCGCAAGGTCCGTCATGATGCCGATCGACATCCCGGCCGCTGTCGCACGTTCCTGGGCCAGACGCAGTTGCTCGTCGGCGATGAACTGCAGCCACATGTAAAACTGCACCAGATCCTCGCCGTCGTCGCCGGCGTGCTTCGGGGCACCTTCGTGCTCTGACTCGGCTGCCTGGGCGGCGCACCAGTACGCGAATTCCTCTAAACCCTCGCCCTCGTCGAGGCAGAACAGCTCAAAGTCGTGGGTGCGTGCGACGTCCGCCTGCGAGGTCCAGAACAGCTCGCGCAGCGCCACCAACTTCACGGCGAACACTCGGTCGCGATCCAGCGGCGCTGGCGAGGTGTTCAAGGCCTTCAGCGGCGCTGCCAACTTGGTAAGCGCCGCACGCAGATCGTCGTCAACCAGCTCAAACTCCGGTACCTGCTCCACGGCAATGTAGAGCGGGTTAATAAACCGACGCGAGGTGGGCAGATACGGCGAATCCTCCACCGGCGGGACCGGCTGGGCAGCGTGCACCGGGTTGATCAGCAGATAATCGGCCCCCTGCGCGGCGACCGTCTCCGCCAACAACGCTAGGTCCCCAAAATCACCCAACCCCCACGAGGACGCAGAGCGCACCGAATACAACTGCGCCATCACACCCCAGACAGGGTGCTGGACCACGGCGGAGTTCGTCGACAAGCAATCGGGCACCACGAGCAACGTGCACACCGCATCAACATTGTCCGACTCAAGATGCAACTCGTGCCAACCCGGCGGCACATCCCCAGGCGTATGAAACGTCGCCTCTCCCCACACCACACCGTCCGAAGCCGTAAACGGCGGCGCCCAATTCTCATCCTGGTAACACTCCCGCGAGGAGCCATCCTCCAACCGGATCCAACAATGCGCCGGATGCCCGTCGTGGACGTGCACGTTGAAATGCTGCTCGCGGCCCTCCGTGGCCACCACCGTCGGCGGCAACGGGCGCGTGGCCCAGTGTTCGCGCCGGGCATCGAGGTGGAAGTGGAGTTCCTCGTCGGTGGGGTCGTCGTCAAGCGAAAGCCCCAACGCCCGCAACAACGCGACAAACGAGGCCGGCGGCGGCGACATCACCCGGCCGTCAGTCGCGCGGTAGGAGGTGCCGAAGCCATAGGACTCGGCAAGGGAGTGCAGCAGTTCCACGTTGGTCACGCTTCCGCATTCTGCCAAAACGGCGGTAGGGTTGAACACCATGCCATCGACTTCGCACACGACGGAACTTGGATTCACCCTCAAAGACACCGATACGTGTCTGAATCGGCTCATCGAGACGTGCGAGACACACCCGCACCTCGTGCTGTTTTCGCGCCCCCGCAACTACGAATGGGTCTCGGTCACGGCAGGGGAGTTCCTGCAAGAGGTCTACGACGTAGCCAAGGGGCTTGTTGCCGCAGGTATCGAGCCCGGCGATCGCGTGGCCATCCTGTCCAACACGCGCTACGAATGGGCGCTGCTCGACTTCGCCATCTGGGCCGCCGGCGCTGCATCGGTGCCGATCTACCCGTCGTCGTCGATGCACCAAATCCAGTGGATCCTCGAAGACTCCGGCGCGAAAATCGCGTTCACGGAAACGCGCGACCACACCATGCTCATGAGCCCGTTCCTCCTCGGCGAGGACGGCACCCCGCGTATGACCGACTCGACCTCGCAACTGCAGCGCATCTACGAGTTCAACTCGGCCGCAGTGGAGCAGATCAAGTTTGAGGGCCGCGAGGTGGAGCAGTCGCTTATCGACGAGCGCGTGGCCGCCATCCGCCACCCCGACCTCGGATCCATCGTGTATACCTCCGGCACCACCGGTCGCCCCAAAGGTGTGGAGATCACTCACGGCAACTGGGCGTACCAGGCGTGGGCGCTGCTGGAAAACGAGATCGGCTCCGTGTCCTTCCCGGGCCAGCGCATGGTGACGTTTTTGCCACTGGCGCATGTCCTGGCACGCGCGGTGGCGCTGGCGTGGACGATCTCGGGCGCGACCCAGTCGCACTGGTCGGATACTTCCACCCTGACCGTTGAGTTGCAGCGTGTGCGCCCCAACCTGGTCATCGGCGTGCCGCGCGTGTTTGAAAAGGTGCGTGAGGGTGCCTACAACAAGGCCGCGGATGGCTCCGCGATTGGCAAACGTGTCTTCTTGGAGGCCGAAAAGGCCGCGATTGAGTACTCCAAGGCGCTGGATACGCCGGACGGCCCGTCGCGCGTGCAAAAGGCGAAGGTGAAGCTCTACGACAAACTGGTCTACGCCAAGATCAAGGAGGCCATGGGTGGTTCCGTCTGGTACGGCATCACCGGCGGGTCGGCGATGAGCTCGGACCTGTCGCACTTCTTCCGCGGCATGGGCGTGCCGATCTACGAAGGCTACGGGCTGACCGAAACGTGTGCTGCGGCGTGTGTGAACAACGCGCACAGCAACAAGATCGGCACCGTCGGGCGCCCTGTCAACGGCTATTCGGTGCGGATCAACGACGACGGCGAGATCGAATTTAAAGGCCCCGGCGTGTTCTCCAAGTACTGGCGCAACCCGGCCGCGACCGAGGAAGCGCTCACGGACGGCTGGTTCAACACCGGCGATCTTGGCGAGGTCGACGAAGACGGCTTCGTGTCCATCACCGGCCGCAAGAAGGACCTCATCGTCACCGCCGGCGGCAAGAACATCTCCCCGGGACCGATGGAGGAGATCATCCGCCAGCACCCGCTGATCTCTAACGCGTTGGTGGTCGGCGACGGTAAACCGTTCGTCGGCGTGCTGGTCACCCTCGACGAGGAGGAACTGAAGCGCTGGAAGGCGAACCACAACATCCCGGCGAACAAGAAGGTGTCGGATCTGGCGCAGGACCCGGCGTTGCGCGCCGAGGTGCAAGACGCGGTGAACATGGCAAACGCGACCGTCTCGCGCGCGGAGGCGATTAAGAAGTTCCGCATCCTGGATCGCGACCTGTCGGAGCAGCACGACGAGATGACGCCGACGATGAAGGTGAAGCGCAATGTGGTGTTCCAGCGCTTCCAGGAGGACATCGACAAGCTGTATCAGCGTTAACGGCGCGCCTACCCTCATCGGCTCACGCTGTGGCATAGCATCCCATTTTGTCACTTCCACAGTCCGTTTTAAGGGGGTTCACGCCGTGCACAAAACTGCAGCCGTGCTGCGTCACCGTGAACTTACCCAGGAGATTTACAACATCGGCGACGAGGTTGCGGAGTACATCGAGCACGTCGCCGAGTCGATCGCGGACTATGACGGTGAGCTCACCGAAGATTGCCTGGCAGAGTTCGAGGAGATTGTCGACGACGCCCGCCAGGATGCCCGCCGCATCGTCGCCGAGTTAATCGGCCTGCGCCAAGCGCTGACCTCGGGCCGCGCCGCCGGCTACTTGTCGGTGGGGGTGCGCCCGGAGGAGCGCATCCCGCAGCCTGAACTTCTCGACGCCGCCGGCCTCAAGGACCTCTTCCCGCTGCAAGCACCATTTTCGGTGCAGACGATGCACGACGCACTCGTCGGCCGCACCGAACTGGTGGTGCAGCACTTGGAGGAGATCGTCTCCTTCACCCTCGAGCAGACTGACATGGTCGCCCGCGAACTCGGCGTGGTGTCGCTTCCGCACCTGTACGCGCGGGTCGGCGAGATCGTCGAGGAAGCCGTGATCGGCTGGGTGGAAACCGTCTGCTTGGACCACCCGGCGTTCGTGCGCACGATGCGCGGATCCAACCCGCCGGAGTTTTTGGAGGAGCGTGCCCGCATCGACCGCATTGTGGCGAAGGTGGCGGCGAAGCGTTCCCTGCGCGGGGCTTAGGTGGGGGTTCCGTGATGGATTCCTTCGGCGTGTACATCCACGTGCCGTTTTGTGCGACGCGCTGTGGCTACTGCGACTTCAACACGTATACGCCCACCGAGGTGGATTCCTCGCACGCGCAGTACCTCGACGCGCTGGAGCGCGAACTCGAGCTCGCCGCCGCCCGCGACCTGCCAAAAGCCGAGACGGTGTTCATCGGCGGTGGCACCCCGAGCCTGCTCGGCGCGCAAGGCCTCGGCCGCATCCTGGGCGCCATCCGCAACACCTTCGGTATCGCGGCGGGCGCGGAGATCACCACCGAGTCCAACCCGGAATCCACTAGCCCCGACTACTTCGCGGGCCTGCGCGATGCCGGCTTTACCCGCGTCTCGCTCGGCATGCAGTCCGCCTCCACGCCGGTGTTGAAAGTCCTAGACCGCCAGCACACCCCGGGCCGCGCCGTCGCCGCCGCACGCGAGGCCCTTTCCGCAGGCTTCGAGCACGTGAACCTGGACATGATCTACGGCACGCCCACCGAAACCGACGACGATGTGCGCCGCACCCTGGATGCCATCCTTGCAACCGGCGTCGACCACGTCAGCGCCTATTCGCTCATCGTGGAAGACGGCACCGCCATGGCGCGCAAGATCCGCCGCGGCGAACTACCCGCACCGCAGGAGGACGTCTACGCGGACCGCTACGAGATCATCGCCGCAACGCTGGAGGGCAACGGATACGACTGGTACGAGGTCTCCAACTGGGCCAAACCCGGCGGCGAGTGCCGCCACAACCTCATCTACTGGCACAACCAGAATTGGTGGGGCGCAGGCCCCGGCGCGCACAGCTTCATTGACGGGATGCGCTTCTTTAACGTCAAGCGCCCCGAGCGCTACGCACAATTGCTTGGCGACGACACCCTGCCCATCCAGGACACCGAAACCATCACCGCAGACGAAGCCCACATGGAGGCGATCATGCTCGGGCTTCGCCTGCGTGAGGGGATTCCGGCCGGGTGGGTTGGGGATCGGGCGCGTGGGGTCGTCGATAAGCATGTGCGCGCGGGGCTCCTAGAGCGGGGAGAGCGCTTGCGCGTGACTGATACCGGCAGACTGCTTGCAGACGGCATCATCACCGATATCCTGGCAGCCGAGTAAGGAGGCGATCATGAGCGCAGCAGACGAGCGGCGCCAAAAGGTGCTGCGGGCGATCGTGGCGGACTACATCGCCAGCCAAGAACCCGTCGGCTCCAAAGCGCTGGTGGAACGGCACAACATGGGGGTGTCGTCGGCGACGATCCGCAACGACATGGCGGTGCTTGAGCAGCAGGGCTACATCTCGCAGACGCACGCCTCGTCCGGGCGCATCCCCACCGAGGCCGGCTACCGCAAGTTTGTCGACGCGCTGCACGACGTCAAGCCACTGTCCGCCGCCGAGCGCCACGCGATTTTGGACTTCCTCGAAGACGGGGTGGACCTCGAAGACGTGCTGCGCCGCTCCGTCCAACTGCTTTCCCAACTGACCCACCAAGCCGCCGTGGTGCAACTGCCGAACCTGTCCGCCTCGCGCGTGAAACACTGTGAGGTTGTCGAACTCACACCAACGCGCCTGCTGCTCGTGCTCATCACCGACGCCGGGCGCGTCGACCAACGCAACGTTGATCTCGCCGCGCCAATTGGCGACGACGGCGTGCGCATCCTGCGCGACCTCCTCAACGACGCGCTTGTGGGCAAGACCATGCGCGACGCCTCCGCCTCGCTCGCACGCGTGGCCGTCAGCGCACCGCCGCACCTGACCGAACCGACCACACGCGCCGCCGAAGTGCTCATCACCACACTTGTCGACGCCGCCCCCGACCGCCTCATCATCGCAGGCTCCTCAAACCTGCTCGTGCCCTCCGGCGGCCTCCAGGACGTCATCGACGCCCTCGAGCAGCAAGTTGTCGTACTGAAACTGCTCGCCGGCGCCCAAGAACTCGAACGTGTCTCCGTGCGCATCGGCCGCGAAAACGAAGACGAGGAATTATCCAGCGCCTCAATTGTTACAACAGCGTACGGGGCAGGCGACGCAGCACTCGGCGGCCTCGGGGTAGTCGGTCCAACCCACATGGACTACCCCGGTACCATGCAGAAGGTTGCCACCGTGGCTCGTTACATCAGCCGCACACTGCGGGGTGAATAGAAGGGAAGATATGGCTCGCGATTACTACGGCATCCTCGGCGTAGACAAGGATGCCACCGAGCAGGAGATCAAACGGGCGTACCGCAAGCTCGCACGTAAATACCACCCGGACGTGAACCCGTCCGAGGAGGCCGCCGAGAAATTCGCGGAGATCGCAGCAGCGCAAGAGGTGCTGCTGGATCCGCAGAAGCGTTCCATCGTGGACCGCGGCGGCGACCCGATGGAAGCCGGCGGCGGCATGGGCGGCGCAGGCTTTGGCGGCGGTGGCCTCGGCGACATCTTCGAGGCATTCTTCGGCGGTGGCGGTGGTGCTCGCCAGCCGCGCTCGCGCGTGCAGCCGGGCAACGACGCGCTGCTGCGCACCTCGATCACGCTCGCGGAGGCGTTCACGGGCGTGAAGCAGGACGTCACCGTCGATACGGCGGTGCTGTGCGACAAATGCCACGGCTCGGGCTCCAAGTCAGGGGCTAAGCCGGTTACCTGTGACGTATGCCAGGGCCACGGCGCGGTCCAGGAGATGCAGCAGTCTTTCCTGGGCAATGTGATGACCACCCGCGAGTGCCACAAGTGCCATGGCTTCGGCGAAGTGATCACCGACCCGTGCGCCCAGTGCGCCGGCGACGGCCGCGTGCGCGCCACCCGCGACCTGGTGGTGAACATCCCGGCCGGCATTAATAACGGCATGCGCATCCGCATGGCGGACCAGGGCGAGGTCGGCCACGGCGGCGGTCCCGCCGGCGACCTGTACGTCGAGGTGCACGTCGAGCCACACCCGGTGTTCGTGCGCGACAACAACGACCTGCACCTGCGCCTGACTGTGCCCATGTATGACGCGGCGCTGGGCACCGAGCTCACCGTGGAGAATCTCACGGGCGATGAGACCCGCATCGAGGTGCCCGCAGGCACCCAGCCGGACGACCGCGTCGTGCTTTCCGGCGAGGGTATGCCGCGCCTGCGCCAGGAGGGGGCCGGCGACATGATCGCTCATATCGAGGTCACTGTGCCTACTGCGCTGTCCAACGAGGAACGCGCTGCACTCGAGGACCTGCGCGCCGGCCACCCGGAGGACCCTAAGGTCCACTCCGAGGGCGGCGAGCACGGCGATGGTTTCTTCTCCCGGATGCGTGATCGTTTCCGCCGATGAGCCTGCCCTATTTTCTTAGCGACGACCCCACCTCCGGCATCATCGAAGGCCCCGAGGCAAAACACGCCCACGTCAAGCGCATCCAGCCGGGGGAGCGCATCATGCTTTTCGACGGCGCCGGCAACCAGGCCGAAGTCACCGTCACGCGGGTGGATGCCTCGAGGGTTGAGGGGGTCGTCGATAAGCATGAGTTCGTGGAGCGCCCCACGCCGCGCGTGACGGTCGTGCAGGCGATCCCGAAAAGCGAGCGCGCCGAACTCGCCGTCGACCTCGCCGTGCAGGGCGGGGCGGACCGAATCGTGCCGTGGATTTCGCACCGCACGATTGCGCGCTGGCCGGCGAACAAGCAGGCGAAGCAGGTGGAGAAGTGGCGCTCGCAAGCGCTGGCGAGCGCGAAGCAGGCGCGCCGCGCGTGGGTGCCGCAGATCCACGAGCCGGTGACCACGAACCAGTTGTCGGAAATGCTGCCGGCTGGCGCATTGGTGCTCCACGAGGATGCGACCGTGCCGCTGCGTGAGGTGGACTTCGGCGAGGACATCTGGCTCATCGTTGGCCCCGAAGGCGGCATCGGGCAAGACGAACTCGAACTGCTCGGCGCGAACGCCGTGAAACTCGGCCCCGAAGTCCTGCGCACCGCAACAGCAGCGTTCGCGGCGCTCAGCGCGATCGGCGCGCTGACAAACCGCTGGTAGGGTAAACGCACATGGAAGAAATGGTGACGCGCAAGGTCGAACTCGACTCGGCGTACGCACAATCCGTCCTCGGCATCAACGACAACAACCTGCAACTGCTGGACCGCTATCTGGACGTGAGTTTCCACGCCCGCGGCACCACCTTGTCGGTGCGCGGCACGGCCGCCCACGTGGCGCACGCGCTGCGCGTGGTGGAGGAGCTGGAGTCCATGGCGCGACGCGGGGTGCCACTTCGCCCTGACACCGTCGTGGAGGCGGTGAAACTCATGGAGATGGAAGCCCCCGGCTCGGTCGCGGACATCCTCGGCGAGGAGATCATTGCGCGGCGCGGCAAGGTTATCCGCCCGAAGACTGCCGGTCAGCGCCGCTATGTGGATGCGATCGACGAGAACACGATCACCTTCGGTATCGGGCCTGCCGGCTCCGGCAAGACGTACCTTGCGGTGGCGAAGGCGGTGCAGGCGCTGCAGAACAAGCAGGTCAAACGCATCATCCTGACGCGCCCCGCCGTGGAAGCCGGCGAGAAACTCGGCTTTTTGCCCGGTACGCTTTCCGACAAGATCGACCCGTACCTGCGCCCGCTGTACGACTCGCTGCGCGACATGATGGACCCAGAGGCCATCCCGAAACTCATCGAAGCCGGCATCATCGAGGTCGCGCCCCTGGCCTACATGCGCGGGCGCACCCTGTCGGACGCGTTTGTCATCCTCGACGAGGCCCAGAACACCACCGGGGCGCAGATGAAGATGTTCCTCACCCGCCTCGGGTTTGGCTCAAAGATGGTGGTTACGGGTGACACCTCTCAGGTGGATCTGCCGCGCGGCACCGTCTCGGGCCTGCGCGTGGCGCGTCGCATCCTCAGCGACATTCCGGACATTTCGTTCCAGGAGATGCGCGCCGACGACGTTGTGCGCCACCACCTGATTTCCCGCATCGTGGCCGCCTACGACCACCACGATGCCCAGAACGCGCTGCGCTACGAAAAGCGGCAGCAGAAGATTGAAGCAGAGCGCGAAGCGGAGGCAGCGCAGTGAGCATTGAAGTCTTAAACGAGTCCGGCGAGGCGGAAGTCAACGAGCAAATGCTTATCGACGTCGCCTCCTACGCCCTACGCACCATGGACGTCCACCCCGACACCGAAGCAACAATCACGCTTGTCGACGAAGCCACCATGGCCGACCTCCACGTCCGCTGGATGGACCTCGAAGGCCCCACCGACGTGATGAGCTTCCCCATGGACGAACTCACCCCGGGTGGGGGACGGCCCGACGCCGACATGCCGGGACCTGCGATGCTCGGCGACATCATCCTGTGCCCGGCCTACGACCGTAAACAGGCCGAGATGGCCGGCCACGACCTCGCCCACGAAATGGCGCTGCTGACCGTCCACGGCGTGCTGCACCTGCTCGGCTACGACCACATCGAGCCGAAAGACGAACGGGAAATGTTTGCGCTGCAAAACGAGATCCTCGCCGACTGGTACGACGACCTGGCCCGTCGCGGGGTGGCATACCAGCCGAAGCCGACCGGCCCACACGCCTTCCCGTCCGCCGCTGACCGCGACGAGCTCGACAAGCTGATGAAGGGCGCCGAGTGACACTGACCATCACCTTCGCAACGATCACCGTCGTTGCGCTACTGCTCTCCGGCCTGCTCGGTTCCGTCGAATCTGCCCTGGCACCCATCTCGCGTGCCCGCGTGGAAGGCATGGTCAAGGATGAGACGCCGGGTGCAGATGCGTTGCTGCGCGTCGTCGAGAATCGCGCGAATCACATCAACACCCTCGTGCTGCTGCGCACCGTCTTAGACGTCATGGCGGCAGTCTCAGCGGCGATGCTGGCCATGGACGTCATCGCGTCAGATGCGTGGGCGATTGCGGTGGCGGTAATCGTCGTCACGCTGCTGCAATTTTCCATCATCGGCGTGTTCGCACGCACCGCCGGCAAACGCAACCCGTACACCATCTCGCTCAAAGCCGCCCAAGGCCTGCACATCTTCCACACCGTGCTCGGACCAGTGGCGAAACTGCTCATCTGGATCGGCAACCTGTTCCACCCCGGCGAAGACTTCCGCAACGGGCCATACGCCACCGAAATCGAACTGCGCGAAATGGTCGAAGTTGCCCAAGAAAAAGGCGTGGTGGAAACCACCGAAGGCCGCATGATCCAAAACATCTTCGACCTCGCCTCCACCACCGCCCGCCAAGTCATGGTGCCGCGACCCGAAATGGTGTGGATCGAAGGCGAAAAACTCGCCCGCCAAGCCACCGCACTCATGGTGCGCTCCGGCCACTCCCGCGTGCCCGTCATCGGCGAAAACGTCGACGAAATCATCGGCGTCGCCTACCTCAAAGACATGTTCACCGACCGCGGCGCGCCCGTCGACCCGAACACGCCACTGACCGAATTGATGCGCCAACCGATGTTCATCCCGGACTCCAAGCCGCTCGACCTGCTGTTGCGCGCGATGCAGCAGCAGAACACCCACATCGCGGTGGTTATCGACGAGTTCGGCAACGTCGCAGGCCTGCTCACCATGGAAGACCTGCTTGAAGAAATCGTCGGCGAAATCACCGACGAATACGACGAAGACGAGGAAGCCCCCATCGAAGAAATCGACGAGCGCGTCTTCCGCGTCCAAGCGCGCCTGCCTCTCGACGACCTCGTGCACTACCTCGCCGACCACCTCGACTACACGCTGGAGTACTCGGAGGAGGTCGTCGACAATGTGGACACCGTCGCCGGCCTGCTGTCGTACGAACTCGGCCGCGTGCCCCTTCCCGGCGCCTCCATTCTTCGCGACGGCATCCGCTACACCGCAGAAGGCGGCCGCGACCGACGCGGACGCATCAAGACCCGCACCGTGCTGGTTGCGGTCGGCGAGGAACCCGAAAACGGGGTATCGTAGCACCTGTAACCAACCGAAAGGAGTTCCACCATGCGAGCAGTTCGCTACTACGGCCAGAAGGACATCCGCGTCGAGGAAATCGACGCCCCGGTTGCAGGCAAGGGAGAGGTGCTCATCGACGTCGCCTGGTGCGGCATCTGCGGCACTGACCTGCACGAGTACCTAGAAGGCCCGATCTTCTGCCCGAAGCCTGGCCATCCGCACCCCATCACCGGTGAGGAGCCGCCGATCACCCTCGGCCACGAGTTCTCCGGCGTTGTTTCGGCGCTCGGCGAGGGTGTCGACGACCTCGAGGTCGGCCAGCACGTTGTCGTCGAGCCGTACGTCCTGCCGGACGACGTCGACCCGAAGGAGCCGGGCCCGTACAACCTCCACCCGGACGTGAACTTCATCGGCCTCGCAGGTGGTGGCGGCGGCCTCTCCGAGAAGATCGCTGTGCAGCGTCGCTGGGTTCACCCGATTTCCAACGATGTTCCGCTCGACGAGGCTGCGCTCATCGAGCCGCTGTCCGTCGCCCACCACGCATTCGTTGCGTCTGAGGCGAAGGAAGGCGACGTCGCCCTCATCGGTGGCGCTGGCCCGATCGGCGTGCTGACCGCAGCTGTGGCGAAGGCATACGGCCTGACCGTCATCGTCTCTGAGCTCTCCGAGCTGCGTCGCCAGAAGGCGCTCGACGCAGGTGTCGCAGACTACGCGATCGACCCGAGCGCAACCGACCTCAAGGCAGAGATCGAAAAGATCACCGACGGCAAGGGCGTCGACGTCGCATTCGAGTGCACCTCCGTCAATGTTGTGCTCGACCAGCTGATCGACTGCCTGAAGCTCAAGGGCACCCTGGTCGTCGAGTCCATCTGGTCGAAGAAGGCCGAGCTGGACATCCACGCGCTCGTGATGAAGGAACTGACCATCCGCGGCATCATCGGCTACGCCCACGATCACCCGCAGACCATCAAGTTGGTGGAGTCCGGCAAGATTGATCTGAAGCCGTTTATCACCGGCAAGATCGGTTTCGACGGTGTTGTTGACGAGGGCTTCGACACCCTGATTAACCGCAACGAGACCGCAGTGAAGATTCTGGTGTCGCCGGAGCTCTAAAATGCTCCTATGAGCAATATTCTCTCGATCCAGTCCGCCGTCGCGTTTGGCCATGTTGGCAACTCGGCGGCGGTCTTTCCTTTGCAGCGCATCGGCCACGAGGTGTGGCCGGTGTACACGGTGAACTACTCCAATCACACGGGTTATGGTGCGTGGGAGGGGCCGATCATTCCGGCCGCCGACGTTGCGGCGGTGCTCAAGGGCATCCGCGACCGCAATGCGTTCCCGCTTATCGACGCCATCCTCACCGGCTACCAGGCCTCCCCGGAAATCGCCGACGTGATCGTCAGCACCGTGCGCGACATCAAGGCTGAAAACCCGGATGCGCTCTATGCGTGCGATCCGGTGATGGGTTCGGCGAAGTCGGGCTGCTTCGTGGCGGATACGATCCCGCCGCTGTTCCGCTCGACGATCGTGCCGGTGGCGGACATCATTACGCCGAACCAGTTCGAGTTGGGCTACCTCACCGAGCGCGACGTCACCGACCTGGATTCGACCCTTGCCGCCGTGGACGCGGCCCGTGAGATGGGCCCGTCGACCGTGCTGGTGACTTCGGTGGAGCGCCCCGAAACCCCCGAGGACGCGATTGAGATGATCGCCGTGGACGACAACGGCAAGTGGATCGTGCGCACCCCGCGCCTGCCGTTTAAGCGCAACGGCTCCGGCGATGTTACTGCAGCGCTGTTTACCGGCCACTACGTGCGCAGCCACGACGCAAAGGACGCGTTGGCAAAGACCGCCTCCTCGGTCTACGACATGCTGCGCCTCACCTTCGAGGCCGAGACCAACGAACTCCAGCTCGTCGAGGCCCAGGAGTTTTACGCCAACCCGCAACTCCAGTTCGAGGTCGAAGCCCTCTAACCGGTTTCAGGCATGCCGAGTCACCCGCCCACCCGGGCGGGTTTTTCGCGTTTTCGGGGCCGGGTGAATCGATCAGTCGAACAGCAGCTCCATCGCCCCCGTCACGGTCGGCACTTCGGTCCCGTTGGGTGCGATCCAGCAGATGCGCCCGTTCGGGTTGTCGATGTGCCCGCGGATCGCCCGCCACCGGTCGTCGTCGTTGACTCCGTTGTGGTAGGCGCACAGTTGCGCCAGATTGTCTATGTTGGTCATCCCGCCGTGCTTCCAGGCGTGCATGTGGTGGGTTTGGGTGGTTTCGGCGGAATGCCGGCAGTCGGGGAAGGCGCAACGTGGCGACATCAACTTCGACATCGTCCGCTGCTTCCCATTCGCCAGCCGTTGCGTCCGGTACAGGTTCACCGCACCTTTCTGCGGGTGGAAGGCGGCCACCTCGAGCACGTCGCCGAACTCACGGGTGAGAAACTCGGCGCCGGTCATCGTGGTGCCGTCGGTAAGTACAAGTTCGACGTCGTCGCCGCAGCCGTCCATGATGCGGGTGTAGGCCTGGATCGGCACCAAAATCATCGGCCGCAGCGCCGCGCGCGGCACCCCGCCGCCCTCGCGCAACAGGCGGAACAGTGAGCCGGCCATCTGCTCCGCAGCCGGCCGATCCTCATCGATCATGGAACGCAGCGTGTGCTCCAAGTCGGCCAGATCGCGCTCGTTGTACGTCAGCGTCATGGTACGCATGCCCTCACGCGAGCGCGTGAACCGGCAGGAGGGTTTGGGGGCGGTCACGGGGACGTCGATAAGCCTGCTGATGCGCTTCGACAACGAGCGAAACGAACCACGATGCCGCACCAGATCCAACCGGATGCGCCACCGCTCAGCAGCCGAGCCCACCGCAACCAACTTCTTCTCGATGAGCACCAACTGGTCGATCGGCAACCCCTCCGCCAACGCCAGCGCATCAGCCTGCTTGCGCGTGAACTTGGTCGGGCCATAGTACGTATCGAAGACGCGGGCGAGGTCGCGCGCTCGTGTCGTCGATAAGCCAGCTGCAACTGCGGCCTCCCGAGAGAACCCGGCGAGCATCCCCACGCCCGCGGAACAAAACTCAATAAAATCCATGCACCAGACGCTAGAAACCCACCGCAACCCCCACAAGACCCCGCAAAAAATCTGTGGATAACTCCCACGCCTCGGGAAAAGTTATCCACAACGGTAGGATGCGCACCATGATTGATTTCCCGGACAACCTGCCAGAAGACGCGATCGCTGACGGCGGTTTCACAAACACGCCGGAAGGGTTCAAGTCGGGCTTTGTCAGTTTTGTGGGAAGGCCGAATACCGGCAAGTCCACGCTGACCAACGCGCTGGTGGGGGAGAAGATCGCCATCATGGCCGACCAGCCGGAAACCACGCGCCACCCGATCCGCGGCGTGATCAACCGTGACGGCGCGCAGGTCATTGTGGTGGACACGCCGGGGATTCACCGCCCGCGCACGCTGCTGGGCGAGCGGCTCAACGACGTGGTGAAGGACACCTTCGCGGACGTGGACGTCATCGGCTTTACTGTGCCGGCCGACGAGAAGATCGGCCCCGGCGACCGCTTCATCCTCGACGAGATCCGCAAAACGAAGCCGAACACGCCGATCGTGGGCATCGTGACCAAACTGGACAAGACCGGCAAGGACACCGTCGGCGAGCGCCTGCTCGAACTGCACGACATGCTCGGCCCCGACTGCGAGGTCGTGCCGGTCTCCGCAACCGCAGGTGTGCAGACGGACACGCTGCTGGACATTCTCATCGACCACCTGCCGGAAGGCCCGCGTTTCTACCCGGAGGACCACACCACCGACGAGGATGTGGAGACGCGTATCGCCGAGTTGATCCGTGAGGAGGCACTGCGCGGTCTTCGCGACGAGCTCCCGCACTCCGTCGCCGTCCAAATCGACGAAATACACCCGGACCCGAACAACCCGAAGCGCACCATGATCTACGCGGTGCTGTACCTGGAGCGCCCGGGCCAAAAGCGCATCATTGAGGGCCCGGACGGGCGGCGCCTCAGCGGCATTGTGCACCGTGCGCGCAAGCAGATCATCGACCTGGTTGGCCAGAACATCTACTTGGATGTGCGTGTGAAGATCTTGAAGAACTGGCAGCAGGATCCGAAGGCGTTGGGCCGGCTTGGCTTCTAGGCCGTCGTGGCGCGATCGTGCCTTTGTGGTGCGCACTTACGATTTCGGTGAGGCGGATCGCGTCGTTGTGCTTTTGACCCGCAACCATGGTTTGGTGCGTGGGGTGGCGAAGGGCGTGCGCAAGGTGAAAAGTCGTTTCGGCTCGCGCTTGCAGCCGTTCGTGGATGTGGATGTGCAGGTGTATCCGGGCAGAGGCTTATCGACGATCACCGGCGCCGACACCGTCACCTACTTCGGCGCCCGCATTATCGACGACTTCGACCGCTACGCCGCCGCCTGCGCCGTCATGGAGGTCGCCGAGAAGCTCTCCTACGACCAGGGTGATCCGGAACTGTTCGCGCTTGTGCAGGAGGCGCTAACCAACCTGCAGACCGACCAGCACCCGACGCTGGTGCTCGACGCGTTTATGCTCAAGGCCACCGAGCACGCCGGCTGGGGTTTAAGCCTGTTCAACTGCGCGAACTGCCAGGCACCTGGGCCGCACAAGGCGTTCAACGCCACCGTCGGCGGGGCGGTGTGCAACAATTGCCGGCCCACCGGATCCATGGACGTGGATCCGGAGACGCTGCACGATATGTGGTTGTTGCGGGGAGGTTACGGGGTGTCGTCGATACGCGTTGCGCAAATTCACCGCGCGACCGTGGCGCACGTGCAGCACAACCTTGAGACCGGGCTGAAGAGTCTGAAGATCATGGAGCAGGCATAATAAACGCCCATGGGCGCACCGAAGATTGACAAGAAGTTCATCCCGAAACACATCGCACTGGTGATGGACGGCAACGGCCGTTGGGCGCAGCAACGGGGCTTGAAGCGCACCGAGGGGCACAAGGTGGGCGAGGAAAAGCTCATGGACGCCGTCGATGCCTGCATCGAACTTGGTGGGGTGGAGTGGCTGTCCGCCTACGCGTTTTCTACGGAGAATTGGAAGCGCAGCCCTTCCGAGGTGCATTTTTTGATGAACTTCACCCGCGACGTGTTGCGCCGCCAGCGTGACGAGTTGCATGAGAAGAACGTGCGCGTGGTGTGGTGTGGGCGCCGCCCGAAGCTGTGGGGCAGCGTGATCGAGGAGCTTGAGGTCGCCGAGGAGCTCACGAAGCACAACACGGGGCTCACCCTTGCGATGTGCGTGAATTATGGCGGTCGCGCCGAGCTCACCGACGCAGTGCAGGCGCTTATCGACGACAACGTGCGCCACGTCGACGAAAAAACCATCCAGCGCTACCTGTATCGCGCCGACATGCCGGACGTGGACCTGTTCTTGCGCCCGTCGGGGGAGCAGCGCACCTCAAACTTCCTGCTGTGGCAGTCGGCCTACGCGGAGATGGTGTACCAGGACGTGCTGTTCCCGGACTTTACTAAGCAGGACCTGTGG
Organism: Corynebacterium sp. HMSC08F01; assembly: GCF_001807545.1. Classification (NCBI taxonomy): domain Bacteria; kingdom Bacillati; phylum Actinomycetota; class Actinomycetes; order Mycobacteriales; family Corynebacteriaceae; genus Corynebacterium; species Corynebacterium sp. HMSC08F01. The sequence continues at coordinate 83,361 of NZ_KV789325.1, forward strand.
GACGCGGTGTTGGAGTACGCGAAGCGCGACCGACGTTTCGGTGGTGCGGTGGATAAGTTCGATAACTAGCGTTTCGCCTGGCAGTCGCGGCACACACCGTAGATTTCGGCGTCGTGGCCGACGAGTTCGTAGCCGTAGTGCTTCGCCATCACCTCGGCCCATCTTTCTACCGGGCCGCCTTCGATTTCCTCGCTGCGCCCGCATTTGGAGCACAGGAGGTGATGGTGGTGGTGGTCGGCGAGACAGTCGCGGTAGAGCGTTTCGCCTTCGGGGGAGTAAAGCACGTCCACCGCGTCGACGTCCGCGAGTGATTGCAGCGTGCGGTAGACGGTGGTCAGTCCTACGGACTCGCCTTGTTCGGTGAGGATCTCGTGGATGGCTTGTGCGGAGGCGAATTTGTCTAAGCCGCGCAGCGTATCGACGACCGCCGCGCGCTGCTTAGTCATCCTCGGGCCAAGCTTCGGGACGGGTCGCGTGCTGTGTGGGCGGTGTTTCATACCGGGCCAGCTTAGCCGGGATGGCGCTCGACTGAGACGAGGCCTAGCCGGATCTTGCCTAGTGCTGATTCGGGCTAGTCCTGGCCCGGCACCGACGTGCGCCGGGTTGTGTCAGCGGCCGGCGCGTAGAACTCGCAGGCATGGTCTACGAGCGCGTGGATAATCCGGATCACGGTGGGGTTGGCAAGTTCGTAGGCGACTTCGCGGCCGCAGCGTTTGGCGGCGACTAGGCCTTCGTCGCGAAGCACCCGCAAATGCTGCGACACCAGCGGCTGCGACTTCCCCAAAATTCCCACCAACTCATGGACCGCGCGCTGTGAATCGTGCAGCAGCAGCAAAATCCGAAGACGCATCTCCGAATCCAGCACTCGGATCAGTGCGGCAGTGTGGTCTAACTCCTCCGGCGAAAAGCGAAGGTCGTCACGCATGGGCGGCCCCTTTCGACGACAGTCCTACACAGTTGTCACACAGTTTACTCGAAGCAGGCGTAAAGGTGGGACTTATGTCCAAAGGGTCGTCTGCGTCGTCGCAAAGTGAAACGGCTAGACTGATCGACGTATTTTGGCAACCGTATTACACGCAGGAGATTGTGATGCCCGCATCCAAGATCGAAACCGTCGTCAACCTCTGCAAACGCCGTGGTTTGGTGTACCCCGCAGGTGAGATTTACGGCGGAACACGCTCCGCGTGGGACTACGGCCCACTCGGCGTCGAGCTGAAAGAAAATCTCAAGCGCCAGTGGTGGAAGCACATGGTGACCGCCCGCCCTGACACCGTCGGCGTCGACACCTCCATCATTCTGCCCACCCGCGTATGGGAGGCTTCCGGCCACGTCGAGGTGTTCACCGACCCGCTCGTTGAGTCCCTCTACACCAACAAGCGCTACCGCGCCGACCACCTGATCGAAGCGTACGAGGAGAAGCACGGCCACCCGCCAGCAAACGGGCTCGCCGACATCAACGACCCGGAGACCGGCCAGCCTGGCAACTGGACCGAGCCGAAGGAATTCTCCGGTTTGATGAAGACCTACCTCGGCCCCGTCGACGACAAGGAAGGCCTGCACTACCTGCGCCCGGAGACTGCGCAGGGCATCTTCGTTAACTTCAAAAACGTGATGACGTCCGCGCGCCTCAAGCCGCCGTTCGGCATCGCCAACATTGGCAAGTCGTTCCGCAACGAAATCACCCCGGGCAACTTCATCTTCCGCACCCGCGAGTTCGAGCAAATGGAGATGGAATTCTTCGTCAAGCCAGGCGAGGACGAGACCTGGCACGAGTACTGGATTGAAAACCGCTTCAACTGGTACGTCGACCTGGGCATCAACCCGGAGAACCTGCGCCTGTACGAGCACCCGCAGGAGAAGCTGTCGCACTACTCCAAGCGCACCGTGGACATCGAGTACGCATTCGGCTTCACCGGCTCCAAGTGGGGCGAACTCGAAGGCGTGGCCAACCGTACGGATTACGATCTGAAGACCCACTCCGAGGCGTCCGGCGAGGACCTGTCGTACTACGACCAGCAGAACGAGGAGCGTTGGATCCCGTACTGCATCGAGCCGGCCGCCGGCCTGGGTCGCGCCATGATGGCATTTCTTATCGACGCCTACGACGAAGAAGAAGCACCCAACGCCAAGGGCGGCACCGACACCCGCGTCGTGCTGCGCCTGGACCGTCGCCTCGCGCCGGTGAAGGTTGCCGTGCTGCCACTGTCGAAGAAGCCGGAACTCGCCGGCCCCGCCGAGGAGCTGGCCACCAAGCTGCGCCAGTACTGGAACGTGGACTTTGACACCTCGGGTGCGATTGGTCGTCGTTACCGTCGCCAGGACGAGACCGGCACCCCGTTCTGCGTCACCTACGACTTTGACACCCTTGAGGACAACGCTGTGACCGTTCGCGAGCGCGACACGATGGAGCAGGAGCGCGTGCCTCTCGACGAGCTGGAGGCCTACCTGGCCGCCCGCCTGATCGGCTGCTAATGCACTACGTCAGCTGGGATCGCACGGACCGCGACGCGCCGAAGTTGCTCGCCGAGGACGGCCCTGAGGTGTTGGGCGTGTTCTCGCACGACCACGCCGTTGTGGGCGGCGAGGAGTGGCAGTTGGTGTCGCACCCCGAATCGGGTGCGGTAGCGACGCGCCGCGGCGAGGAGATCGTGCGCACGTCGAACAGTTTGAAGCGCGCGAAGCGCATCGACCTGGTCATCGAGGGCCACGCCTACGCGTTCGTCCCGGAGACCTCCAAGAACTGGGTGGTCGAGGATGCGAGCGGCGAGAAGGTTGCCCAGTTCACCCAGGACCACAACGGTGTGCGCAAGGCGATCCTCGAGTTCGAGGGCGAGACCGACCTGCCGCCCACCCAGGTTGCCGGCCTTGCGTGGTTGACCCGCGAGGTGCTTGAGGCCCGCAAGATGGTCAATTCGACCGCGCTGATCAGCACTTTGGTGTTCTTGTCGCTGTTCATCGTTGTGGTGGCGTTGCTGTGATTTGGCAGGGCGCCACGCTTCTCGACGACTCCCGCACCCGCGCCACCGCCACCGCCGACACCATCACCGTCGGTGGGGCACACCCGAGCGCGGTGCTGCGCATCACCGCCGGGAGCGCGCGCCGGTTTAAGGCCGTCGATGCGGATACGGGCGGGGAGTTCGTGCTGCGTAAGGCCGGGTTTACGGTGGCGCGCTACACCGCGGATTGCGACGGGCGCCGCTACACCCTGAACCGTTCTGGCCTGCACCGCGAGATCCGCGACGCCGCCGGAACCCTCGTCGCCGTGACCCGCGGGAAGGCCTCGGGCGACCTCCACGTTGAGGTCAAAGCGGATGTCGACGCTGCAGCCGAGGCCGACCTGCCTATGGAGGATCTTGTGTTCATGACGTGGGCGCTCACTTTCGTGGACACGCCCGCGCGCCGCACCCGCATTTAGCGCCGCGGCGGCCCGGCAGCGCGGCTGCCCAGCGCGGGCCAGCACCACCGCTGCGTCAGCCTGGCTGTGCGGCCCCGCGCGGCCTAGAACGTGCCGCCGCGGTTAGAGGGGCGCCCGCCGGAGAAGCCACCTCCGCCGCCTCCTCCAAAGCCGCCGCCGCCTCCCCCGAAGCCACCCCCGCCACCTCCGCCGCCGGAGAGCAGCGTGCCCCACAGCACCGCCCTGGCCAGGGAGTCGGCGGTTTCGCGGTTGCGGGCCGCTTGGTAGCGGCGGATATCGTCGTTAGCGGCCTGCTCGGCGCGGCGGGCGGTGTCGGTGGCGGTGCGGGCGGCGTCGATAGCTGTACGCGTATCGCGCACACGCAGCTGGATCGCTTGGGCGTGCTGGCGCTTCGCCTCGGCGAGCAAGGTGCGGGCGTGCGAGCCGATGATGCGGCCACGGGAGCGGATTAAGTCTTCGGCGCGCTGGATCTGCGCGGTGCAGACCTGCATTTGTTGGTCGAACAGTTGCAGGGCGCGGGCTTGGTCGCCGGCGACGCCGCGGGCACGGTCGAGGGCGTCGTCGATTTCGGCGTCCATGTTCGCCAGTTCCTCGTAGAGGGCAAGCGGGTCGGTGTCGGCGCGGTTGCCCATCGCGTCGAGCATGCGCTGGGCCTTGGCGGAAACCGCGTTCAAAGAGGCGACGTCGATACGCGCGCCCTGCTCACGGGAGCCCTTGACGGTTTCGATGTCGCGGAGTTCGGCGCGGATTTCGTCGATAAGCGCTGGCAAATTGGTTTTCGCCGCCCGGATGTTCTCTTCGGCGTGTTCGATGGCGTTGAGGTTGGTGTCGGAAACCTCCACGGCGTGCGACGCGGCGGCAAGCGTGTCCAGCAGCGCGCCTTGGCGGCCGGCGGGCTGGGCGGCGAGGCTGCGGGCGTCGGTAAGTGCCTTCTCGGCTTCGTCGAGGGAGGCCTGCGCAACATCGACGTTGTCCACGATCGATGACAACATCTCCGCCGCATGTGTCTCGCGCAGTTGCGCAAGGGTGGCGCGGGCGGGCTCGAGGCGCGCGCGGATGTCCACGGTGCGGGCGAGGATCTTGTCTACCTCGTCGGGTGCGCGCATGAGCACGCCGCGCATGTCGTTGAACTCAGCGGTTTTGTCGCGAAGTGCCTGTTCAGCCTTTCCTGACGAGGAGATGATGTCGACGAGCATGGCGCGTTTTTCGGGTTCGGTTTCGGGGATGGCGTCGTAAAGTTCCTGGTGCGTGGAAAACGCGCGCTGCAGGGTGCGGGTGGCGTCGTTCATGGCGGAGGTGAACGGGCGGACGCGCTCGGCGCCGAATTCGGAGGTGGCCAGCTTCAGCTCCTCCTTGCCTTGAGTAATGGATTCGTCGGCGGAGACGAGCGCGTCGCGCGCGACCTCCTCCAGGGTCGCGGTGGGCAGGCGGCCGAGCGAGTCAGTATCCGCCGGGTCGAGCGCCTTCGCAGACGCGATCTGCTTCGCGTGCTGCTTGCGCGAACCCTTGCGCGCCGCCGCGTACATGCCACCGCCGGCAAGTGCCGCGACACCGAGGCCGCCTGCGACCCAGCCTGCGCCCGCGCCATCGCTATTGCTTGACGACGACGACCCATCGGCCGACTCAACCGCATTCAGCGCCGCCTGCGACCAATTGAGTTGGGTTAGCTGCGCGTAGGCGGCGTCGTTCATCTGGTCGATCTCGGCCTGGGTCCATTCTTCGCCACCGCCGACGTTGTAGGCGCGCTCGTCGGGGGAAATCACCAGCACGGCGGTGTTGGAACCGTTCGCGGCGACGGCCTGGTCGACCCAGTCGGACGGGCTGATGTCGCCAAAGGTACGCAGGAACACCACACGCACCGACTTGCCTTGCGACTGGCTGACCTGCTGGATCGCCTGTTCAATCTCGGCGCGCTCGCCGTCGGTGAGCACGCCGGCGTCGTCGGTCACAGGCTTGGTTAAAAGCCCTGGCTGGACGGTGGTTTCCGTGGCCACGCCTTGCGCAAGCGCGGGCGTTTCGGCAAAACCTGAGGCGGGCGCTGCGAGAAACAGCATGCCGCCGACGGCGAGGACGCGAAGGTAACGGCTAGTCATGCGACTAGGGTAGCGCTTCGTGTACGCCTATAACGCCGACGATACGAAACGCCGCACCGCCGAGGGTCCGAAGGGGGCGCAGCTTGCGCCGGATTCGCGGGGTGCGTTTGCGCGTGACCGGGCCCGTGTGTTGCATTCGGCGGCGCTTCGTCGATTAGCGGATAAGACCCAGGTTGTTGGCCCGCGCGACGGTGATACTCCGCGCACGCGCCTGACGCACTCGCTGGAGGTCGCCCAGATTTCACGCGGCATCGGCGAAGGCCTCGGCCTGAACCCCGACCTGTGCGAGATGGCCGGCCTCACCCACGACATCGGCCACCCGCCCTACGGTCACAACGGCGAAGTCGCGCTCAACGAGGTCGCGCCCGACGGCTTCGAGGGCAATGCGCAGACGTTGCGCATCCTGTCGCGCCTTGAGCCGAAAGTGCTTATCGACGACCACTCTTACGGCCTCAACCTCACCCGCGCCTCCTTAGATGCCGCCGTGAAATACCCCGTGACCCGCACCAACCCCGACGGCACCCTAAACCGGAAGTACTCCGCCTACGACGAGGATGCGGCGGTGCTTGCGTGGGCGCGCGAAGGCCACACCGACGACATGCCACCGATGGAGGCACAGGTGATGGACTTTTCCGACGACATCGCCTACTCCGTCCACGACGTCGAAGACGGCATCGTCTCCGGGCGCGTCTCCCTGCAGGTGTTGTGGGACTTCGTCGAACTCGCCGCCCTTGCTGAGAAGGGTGCCGCCGCCTTTGGTGGCGACGCCGACTCGCTCGTCGACGCCGCCGACCGCCTCCGCGCCCTGCCGGCCATCGCAGCCGCCGCCGACTTCGACTACACCTTGTCCTCTTGGGTTCGCCTGAAGGGGCTGACGTCGCAGTTGGTGGGACGCTACATCGGCGGCGTGACCAAGGCGACCCTCGACGGGAACCTAGGCACCGACGCTGCTGCCGACGCGGGCGCGGGCGGCGCGGACGCGGGCGCGGGCGCGGGCGGCG
>NZ_KV789326.1:0-572 GCF_001807545.1 Corynebacterium sp. HMSC08F01
CCCGGCTCGACGTCAACCTTCCAGTTGCCATCCTCATCCGTCACCGTACGGATGACCTCGTTGCCATCCTTATCGCGGATGATCACCGTGACACCCTCGACACCCTCGGTCTCGTCCGGGTCTTCCTTGCCGTTGCCGTTGGTATCGACCCACACGCGGTCACCAAGCGTGCCCGGTGCTTCCGGCTCACAATCGCACGTTACGTCGGCCTTCTTCAAGCCAAGATCGTAAGTGTCGTTGTACTCATTCGGCTTCACCGTCACCTTGGACACCAGACCCGACTCATCCGAACCCGGCACCTTGCCAGTGACTTCCCAACCATCCGGCTGGATGAAACGAATGTCGTACTCAGCGTTCGGATTAAGACCCTCAATCTTCCAATCACCATTGCTATCGGTGACTGCAGAACGCGTCGGCTCACCATCACGCGACACCAACACGACTACATTCTCGAGGCCCTCTTCACCCTCATCCTGCTTGCCATCACCATTAGCGTCATTCCAAACACGATCACCAACAGAACCAGACGGCAGAATACCCAGGTCAATATCGTCACGCTTCTCACCAGGCTT
>NZ_KV789327.1:0-29070 GCF_001807545.1 Corynebacterium sp. HMSC08F01
ATTCCGGACACACATTTTGTCGCTTAACCCGGAAATTTTAAGCCCCGGGCGCTTGCTTGAGCAGAGGCGACACCGGGGCGTACGAGAAAGAGATTACACTTAAAGGGCGCTACGTCCAAGCATAGGTGCTGGATTTGTGCGCACATTCATAAAAGGTCAAGGGGGTTGACACTTTGGGGTCCTTAGATGGGGTTGAAGGTCCTGGTTCCGAGTTTTTCTTCTCAAAGCTCGTCAGTGACTCGCGCTTTGCGCCGTATCTGCAGGAAGCAAACAACGATGTGCAGAAAGCCAGAGAGCTTTATCTTTGGGCTGGGGAGGTTGCCTCTGCAGGTCTGGAGTTACTTGCCCATTTTGAAGTTGGGCTGAGAAACGTCATCGATAAGGCTCTCAGGGAGCATTTCGAACACGATGCTGGCTCAGTGCCGTGGATATTCTCTCGAAATCCTTTAATTGGAGAAGGAGTCCGGGAAAGGGTTGAAGACACAAGGGAGGGATTAAGTCCCCACCACCGAGATTCGCGGGAGCAGATAACCGCGAACTTGCATTTCGGATTTTGGACTCGAATGCTCGGAAAAGGCAACGACGAGCTCTGGCGCCTCTGTTTGCAACGCGCGTTCCCTTATGCCCGAAGTCGTAGCGAAGTTGGCGCCGCAGTGGAAGGGATTAGGAACTTTCGTAATCGCGTGGCTCACCACGATTCGATTCTTGATACCGATGTCCCGTTTGAATGCGATCGAATATTTGCGGTGGCGAACTATGTTGATCCTGCGTTCGAGCATTTTCTTAAGGCAGTAGACCGCGTTGAGTCCCTGTACAACCGGCGCCCGACCGAACCAGCAGATACTTTGTTAGTTCCTGGAAAGAAGGAATGGGAGCTTTATAAAAAGACGTCTGTGTATGTCTGTAAATCAGGACGAACGTTTCGTCCTGTGCGTCATCTTGCGTTTTATGTTGACAGAAAGATTCAAACTGAGATTCCTGCGGTCAAGTATCGGCAGGACAATATCACCTGGAATTTGAACGAGGCGCGGCTCTTAAGGAAAGAGGCAAAAGACCGCAACAGGCCTGAACTGCGGAAAATCGCGCAAGCCATTGAAGAGCTATCTCAAAATGGATGGTGTGATGGCAGTGGGGTTGAAGGTCGGTATCAAGCGTTTGTGTTGACCTCAAAGGACGAAACGCAACCACTTGGAGCGCATCGGACTTTGCCAAGTGAAATTGAAAATACTGCGTCCGGTAAAGGCAGTGGTTGGGTGACTAAGCAGCGCTATTTGTACTTAGAGCGACTTATGCAGCAAGGTGCGGCCTACCTGGCGTAGATCCTGCGACAAGGTGAAAAAGAACCCCGCGGTAGTATTCCCGCATGGAATCCACCAGCACACCCGCGCAGCGCTGGGGCTTCTTTGCTGTTGTATCACTCGGCCTGCTCATGATCGGGCTGGATAATTCAATTTTGTACACGGCGTTGCCCGCGCTTGAACGTAGTCTCGGCGCAGGTCCCAGCGAGGGCCTGTGGATCATTAACGCCTACCCGCTCGCACTTGCGGGCCTTCTGCTTGGCACAGGCACGCTGGGGGACCGGGTGGGCCACCGCAAGATGTTCCTGATCGGTTTGGTGATTTTCGGTGTGGCGTCGCTGGGGGCGGCGTTCGCGCCGGGCACGGCTGAGATGATCGCGGCACGCGCGATGCTTGGCGTGGGCGCGGCGGTGATGATGCCGGCGACGTTGGCGTTGATCCGTCTGACGTTTTCCGACGAGCGCGAGCGCAACCTGGCCATCGGTATTTGGGGCGCGGTTGCCGTTGTTGGTGGTGCGCTGGGCCCGGTGGTTGGTGGTCTGCTCCTGGAGTTCTTCTGGGTCGGTTCGGTGTTCCTCATCAACGTCCCGATTGTGCTGTTGGCGCTTGCGCTCACGATGTGGCTTGCTCCGCCGAATCTGCCGAATCCGAACAAGGCGTGGGACGTCATATCTTCGCTGTATTCGCTGGTTGCGCTGTCGGGCCTGACGATGGCGATCAAGCAGGCTGCGAACACCCAAAGCGTCGCGCTGCTGGTCGGCTCGATCGTGGCGTGCGTGTTGGGCTCGTGGCTGTTTGTGCGGCGTCAGGCGCGCCTCGATGACCCGCTGCTCACCTTCGACATCTTCCGGTCCCGCATGTTCACCGGCGGCGTTGTTGCCGCGGCGGGTGGCATGTTCATCATGGCGGGCGCGGAATTGATGACGACGCAGAAGCTGCAGCTTGTCGACGAATTTACGCCCCTGAAGGCCGGCACCACCGTCGTCGCCATGGCCGTGGCCGCCATTCCCGCGTCGACGCTCGGTGGTGCGTTTTTGCACAAGGTTGGCTTCATGCCGTTGATCGCTGGTGGTTTCGCGTTATCGGTGGTAGGGGCTGGTCTGCTGGTGGTGGGCGCGTCGTCGCATAGCGTGCTGTTCGAGGTTGTGTCGCTTGCGGTGTTGGGCTTTGCGGTGGGCTCGGTGATGAGTGTGTCGTCGATTGCGATCATTGGCGCGGCTCCGATGAACCGTTCCGGCATGGCGGCGGGTGTGGAGGAGGTCTCCTACGAGTTCGGCACCCTGACCACCGTCGCGCTGACCGGTTCGCTGCTCCAGCGGGGTCTGGATGGTGGCGCGACGTACACCGAGTCGTACGAGAATGTGCTGTTCGTGCTGGCCGTATCTGCGGTTGTGTTCGCGGCGGCCACGTGGTGGTGCTTCCGCGACAACCCGAAGTCGGGGTCGGTCAATGCCTGATATGAATCCGCGGGCGTGGCACCGCAAAGCCTCCAAGCCGGTGAGCATTTGGATGGGCGTGTTCATCATCGTGGGGCTTGTCCACCCGTTCATCCCTGAGGGATCGTGGCTGCTCATCCACATTTTTACGCTGGGCATTCTGACAAACTCGATCCTGTTGTGGTCGCAGACGCTCACTGAGCGCTTCCTGGGGCGCAAGCTTGACGACGCCACCCGCCCCGCCCAACTCACCCGCACCTATCTGCTCAACGCCGGCGTCGTTGCCACGCTCGTTGGTCAGGTGGCGCTCTGGTACTGGCTGACCTGGGTCGGCGCGCTGGTCGTCGGCATTGTGGTGGCGTGGCATGCGGTGGTGTTGGCGGGGCAGGTGAGGGCGTCGCAACGAAGCAATGCGAGTGTGTACGGCTTCGTGGCCTCGGCGTGCTGTCTGCCGGTCGGTGCGCTGTTCGGCGCGGCGCTGTCGGCCGGACTGCCTGGTCAGTGGCACGGTGCGGTGCGCCAGGCGCACATGTTCATCAACGTTGGCGGCTTCGTCGGCTTTGCAGCCATGGGCGCGCTGAGCGTGCTGTTTCCCGCGATGTGGCGCACGCGCGCCGTGGGGAGGGTCGGTGTGGCACTGGTGCTCGCTGGCGCTGGCGTCACCGTGGCGGTCGCGGGTGCGCTGCTGCGGATGTCCGTGGTTACCGGCATCGGCACCATGGTGATCGTTGCGGGCTGGGCGTGGCTCTACCAGGGCTTTGTGGTTAACGCGCTGACGGTGCTTCGCGATCCCCGAGGTCGCATCACCTACCCAGCGCTATCGGCCCTGTTCGCGGTTGCGTGGCTGATTGGCGGGCTGACCTGGTACGCAGTGCGCCTGTTCGGCGGATCTGCCGACATTCCAACGTTGCCGCTGCTGCTCGGGTTTGCAGCACAACTGCTCATCGGCGCGATGAGCTACCTCATGCCAACCATGATGGGCGGTGGGCCGGCAGCGGTGAAGGCCGGGCTCCGTGAACTCAACCGGGCTGCCTACGTGCGCGTCGGCCTGTTCAATGTGGCGCTGTTGGCATGGCTGGCGGTGAACAATTCCTACGCGCGGATTGTGCTGTCCTTCGTCGTATTTGGCGTGCTCGTGGCGTTCATTCCGCTGCTCGCACGGGCCGTGAAGGCGCAGGTGGCGTTGATTAAGGCGTCACGTCGACCCTAAAGAGCATCCCCATTGTTTTGTGCCCGGCGATGGTGCACCACCCGAGCGTGTCAACGTTGAACTCGCCGTAATAGGCGCTCGCGCTCTCGCCGGGGCTGAGTCGGCCCGAGTATCCCTCGCCAACTTTCAGGTCGTGTTCTTTGTCGCCGGAGTTTGTCAGGTTGACCACGAGTTTGGTGCCACGTGGAACCTCGACACGGTCGGGGATAAACCGCATGCCTTCGATGTCCACATCAACGTGGACGACGTCGTCGCCAGTTGGAAGCTCGCCTTGGGCAGGCGCCAGGAGTGTTGCTGCGGATGCAGTCCCAGCTATGAGTGCCGCGACCACGGACCAAGCTGCGATGTGGGTGTTGCGCGCCACGGACGGCTCCTTAGTAGTGAGTTTGCGTAGAACTCATTGTACGACCCGTGAAAATCAAATTGGGATACAACTCAGTAAGGCATATAATTTCAGGAATGCCCGTAACACGTCCAGGAGAATGCGCATGGAACGCAGACATGCACCGCGACCATCTGGTGAGCTGATCGCAGCCGTTCACCGGCTGACCGCGAAACAGGTCGACGTGTTCCACGAGGTGCAGCGCCACCCTGAGGGAGTCCAAGTCGCCGAGATCGGCGAGGCGCTTGGCATGCACCCCAACACAGTGCGCGGCCACCTCGACGAACTGATGAGCGCAGGCGTGGTCAGCCGCCACGTCGCTACCGGATCTGGCAGGGGCCGCCCGTCGCACGTGTACACCGCTCGGGTTGCACGCACGAGCAGTGCGTCGCGCGCAATTGTGGCACTGGTGGAGGTGCTTGCGAGCAAACTGCCTGACGACGCCACCGTCACCACCGCTAGGGCCATCGGCCGCGAATGGGCCAACCGGATCAACGCCCGCCCTGAAAGCGGTACCGCAACAGACCTGGACTGTGCGGAGCGACAGGCCGCCGAGATGCTGCGGGAGATGGGCTTCGATCCGCTGCACCGCCCCGACGCCACAACGCGGAAAGTGCGGGAACTCGGCCTCAACGCCTGTCCCTTCATCACGGAGAGTGGCAAGCGCCCTGCCCCGGTCATCTGTGCGCTGCACGAAGGGTTCTTGGAGGAAAGCCTCGACGGCTTCAAGGTGCAGTTGCGCCCCCACGACCGGCCAGGGGAGTGCGGGGCCCGTCTGACCAAGCGGCCTTAGTATCCTCCGCAGGTCCTACACTTGCGGCATGCGTTCGCCTGTGACTGAATACCTGCACGACATCGTCGAATCGGTGCGTGACCACGACTCCGGCCACCGCGCCGACTACATCGATGTGCTCAAACACGCCGACCCCGACAAGCTTGGCCTTGCGTTGTGCACCGCAGACGGACAGCTTTACGCGGTCGGGGACTGCGACTACGAGTTTTCCATCCAGTCCATCTCCAAACCGTTCGTCTATGCGCTCGCGCTGGACATGTACGGGCCCGACGAGGTCCACACCCACGTCGGCGTCGAGCCCTCCGGCGAGGCCTTCAACGCACTTTCGCTTGATAGCGAAGGCCGGCCCGCCAACCCCCTTATCAACGCCGGTGCCATCACCGTCAACCAACTCATCGGTGGCCCCGACATCCCCGTGGAGCAGCGCAGCGAGAAACTCCGCGCCTACTTCTCCCGCCTCGCCGGCCGCGAACTGCGCATCGACCAGCAGGTATTCGAATCCGAAAAGGCCACCGCCGACCGCAACAAGGCGTTCGCCCACATGCTGCGTGAAGCCGGAACCATTAGCGACGACGCCCACGACGCCGTCGCCTCCTACATCGCCCAGTGCGCCATCCTGGCCACCGTCAAGGACCTCGCCGTCATGGCGGCAACCCTTGCCAACGCCGGCGTCCAACCCGTCACCGGGGAACGCATCGTATCGGCGGAAGCGGCCCGGCTCGCCCAAGCCGTGATGGTCTCCGCCGGCATGTACGACGCCTCCGGGCGCTGGATGGTCAACGTCGGCATCCCCGCGAAGTCAGGCGTGGCCGGTGGCTTGATCGGGACGTTGCCGGGCCAGTTAGGTATTGCGTCGCTAAGCCCGCGCCTGGATAAACAGGGCAACTCCGTGCGCGGAGTAAAAATCTTCCAGGAACTGTCCAGCTCCATGGGCCTGAACCTGCTGTCGTCGAACTTCTACTTCGCGCCGGGCATCCGCCGGATCGAACGCCGCGATGACGCCGAAATCGTCGAACTACAAGGCATGATCACGTTCACCTCTGCCGAGAAGATCCTCCGTGGTCTTTCCCAGCGCCGCCTGACCAGCACAAACCTCATCCTTGACGTCTCTGGCGTGACCGCATTTAACAAGGCCGGCCGCGACCTGATCAAAGACGGCCTCATGCAGTACCGGGACGAGGGCTACAACATCTCCATCTACGACCCGGACCACACGCTGTCGGACTACGAGTTTGCCGACGGCACCACAGCCCAAGCCATCCGCGACTTCACCGCCTCCTTCTCCGTCCCCGCCACGCGCGAAGAGGTCTACCAAGCGATCACCAAACCCAAAACCTGGTGGGACGAACGCGTCGAAGGCGACGCCGCCGAACAAGGCTCCGAGTTCCACTACTCCGACGATGACCGCTACGTCGGCTTCTCCGTCAAGGAAGCCGACGACGGCAAGCGCATCGTCTGGGACGTCGAACCAACCGACAACCCCAAGGAAGACCACGAGTGGGACGACACGTCGCTTATCTTCGACATCGAAGAGGACGAGTCCGGCAAAACCAAGGTCAACTTCACCCACCGCGGCATGCGCCCCCACGACAGCGGCTACGAAGAAATCGCCTCCGCATGGAAGGAACGCATTGCCAAGGGTCTGCAGCCGCTCATCGGGCGCAGGGAGGAAAATTCGACCGATTCATGACGGAAAAAACGACCGATTCAAGACGGAAAATTGGTATGGTTCATATCTATGGGATACCTGCAACGGGCTGTAGACACACAACTTGACCAGCTCCTTCCGTATGCGTCTGCTATTGCGGTTGAGGGGCCGAAAGGTGTCGGCAAAACCGAAACTGCGCGCCGGCGAGCGTCGACGGTGCTCAAGCTCGACACGGATGAGGGTGCCGGAGTTCTCGCCTCCGATCCGGCGTTCACCGCAAGCCCTGATGGCACGATCTTGATCGATGAATGGCAGCGCCACCCCGAGTCCTGGGATTACGTCAGGCGGGCGGTGGATAATGGTGCTCCTGCCGGGCGTTTTCTCCTGACCGGCTCAGCAACTCCCGTAGCCGGGACTGATACTCACAGCGGAGCAGGGCGCATCTTGTCAATGCGGATGAGACCGTTGGCGTTGTTTGAACGGCGTGGCTGGGAGTCGTCGATAAGCATGCGCGAACTTTTTCAAGGTGACGCAACCATCGCAGGCGAGACCGACAAAACCCTGAAAGACTACATTGACGCGATAGCGTCCGGCGGCTTCCCGGGGTTCTATGAAGCGCCACCGGTACTCCGCAACCAGCAGCTGGACTCCTACCTCACCCGTGTGGTGGATCGCGACCTCCCTGAGCAGGGCTACACCGCGCGCAACCCAACAGCGTTGATGAACTGGCTAGCGGCGTACGCAGCAGCCAGCTCCACGACGACGAGCTACCAGGAGATTCTCGACGCAGCCACGCCCGGACAAACCAACAAACCCGCCAAATCCACGACGATGGTGTACAGAGAAAAACTCGCCGAGTTGTGGATGCTGGACCCCGTGCCAGCTTGGGACATGCGACGCTCCCCGTTCGCTGGCCTCGCGAAAGCACCGAAACACCAGCTTGCGGACCCAGCGTTTGTCCTGCGTCTGCTGGAGATTCCAGCTGCGAAACTCACGGGGCGGTTCAACTATCTGCTCGGACCACTGTTCGAGTCGCTCGCCACCCTCACCGTGCGGGTAGCGGCGCAAGCATCCTTCGGTACCGTCGGTCACTTCCGCACGGTCAAAGGGGATCGAGAGGTCGACCTCATTGCGCAGGACCAAGACGGTGCGATCGTGGCATTGGAGGTCAAACTGGCTGCCAACGTGGGTGACGACGACGTCAAGCACCTACTTTGGTTGCGCGAGAAACTCCCGGACGATGTTGTGGACGCGGTGATCCTCACCACCGGCAACCGCGCCTACCGCCGCCCCGACGGAATCGCGGTCGTACCGCTGGCGCTGCTCGGTGCGTAGGCTCGGGCACATGTTGGATCGCACAATCTGGTGGCACGTCTACCCGCTCGCCGCGCTCGGCGCGCCGATCCGCGACACTAAAGACGCCGCACACCGCCTGCGCGGCCTCGAGCCGTGGCTGGACTACCTGGTCGAACTCGGCTGCAATGGCCTGCTGCTCGGTCCCATCTTCGAGTCGGTCACCCACGGCTACGACACCCTCGACCACATGCGCATTGACGCACGGCTTGGCGACGACACCGACATCGACTGGCTTATCCGCGAATGCTCCTCCCGCGGCATCAACCTCATGCTCGACGGGGTGTTCAACCACGTGGCCCGCACCCACCCCTGGGTCGAGCAGGGCCTCGCCGGCGATACGGAGTGGGAGGGACACAACGAACTGGCCACCCTCCACCACGATGAGCCGGCAATTCGAGACGCGGTCGTCGATATCATGTGCCACTGGCTGCGACGCGGCATCGCGGGGTGGCGCCTCGACGTCGCCTACGCCGTCCCGCCCGAATTCTGGCGCGACGTGCTCGCCCGGGTTCGCGAAGAGTTCCCCGACGCAATGTTTCTCGGGGAAGTCATCCACGGCGACTACGCAAAGATCGCCGCGTCCGGCACGCTCGACGCAGTCACCCAGTATGAACTGTGGAAAGCCACCTGGTCATCGCTTGCCGACGCCAACTTTTGGGAACTCGCCCACGCCCTCGAACGCCACCCCGCAGACCTTTTGACCAACACGTTCATTGGCAACCACGACGTTGACCGGATCGCCTCCACGGTTGGAACCAACAAACTCGTCCTCGCCGCCGCGATCCTGATGACCGTGCCTGGTATGCCATCGATCTACTACGGCGACGAGCAAGGCTTCACCGGCACCCGCGGGGAGGGCTGGTCTGCCGACGACGCCGTCCGGCCCGCCCTGCCAGCCACACCGGCGGAACTCTCACCCCTGGGCGGCTGGATTTTTACGGAGTATCAGAAGCTGATTGGGGTGCGTCGCCGCAACGCATGGCTCACGCGGGCTCGCGTTGAGGTGCTGGACAAGACCAACGAAACGATCTCGTTTACCTGCACCGACGGCGAACACTCACTGCAAACCGACCTGTGGCTTGACCCCACGCCCGGCGTGCGAATCAACGCCGACGGCAACGAGCTTTACAGCTGGATGTTGAAGTAAGCCAGGATTTGCGCCAACGCGTCCTGCAGCAACTTCAGCAGGTCCGGCAACTGCAGCGTGGTCACGCCCGCGACCGGCACATCCACCGACGGCATACCAGCTGGGGTGAGGTTGATGCGCTCCGGGAACTGCGGCTGAATCTTCGGCTGCTGCTTTGGCTGCGGGGCTGGTTGCTGGGCAGGTGCTGGCTGCTGCGCGGGCGCGTTTTGCTTCGGCGCAGCGTTGTTGGCGTTGTTGGAGTTGGTGTTGTTGCCGCCGGTGGTGCCTTTGAGGCCGCAGCGGTTGGCGGCTTCGTCGACACGCGAAAGCGCATCCAGGATCTGCGGGCCGCGACGGTCGAACATCGCGATCGTGCGCGCCTGGCGGACTTTCTGCTGGTAGTCGGCGTCATTGGTCCAGTAGCGGGAGGCCTGGTCGCAGGAGATCGGACCCGCGGGCAGCTTCGCCAGGGTGTCGTCGATGGCGTCAGCCTGGGCGGTCGGCGCGGCGGCGATCGTGCCGGCCAGCGCAGCGGTCATAGCGAGAGTACGAAACTTCATGCGGGACAGTATGTCACGGATGGGGCAGATGTGACAGGTGGTGCGGGCCTTGGAAGGGCGTGAAACCTTCATATGCAGGGCTCGATATGCGTAAGTCCAGGTAGGAGGGTTTTCGAGAAATTGTGGCCGAAATTCGGAAAACGCGGTGACCAGCGGTTACGCATATCGAGCCCTGCATATGAACCGAAATAGCGGAACTATGCCCCGACGAAGCGGCGGATCAGGGAACGGTACGCCCGGACCGTGAGGTCGACGTCTTCGAGGGAGACGGATTCGTCGTGGCTGTGGAGCTCACCTAGAACAGACCCCAGCGTTTCGCCGCGCCCGTGGAGGGCGAATCCGTAGCCGACACCACCTTTACGACGAGCAAAGCGCAGGTCGGATCCACCCGCCGCGATCGTCGGGACGACGGGGACGTCGGGGAAGAATTCGTGGAAGGTGTCCACGATGGCGTCGTAAAGCGGGCCCGAGGTGGGGGAGACGGTGCCGGGTTCGGTGATGAGGTGGGTGATCTCCACCTCGTCGGCGAGGTCGCCGAGCGCTTCCCGCAGCAGATCGTCGATCTCTTCTTGCGTTTGGCCAGGCAAGGGCCGGATGTCGAGCTCCATCCAGGCGACGGACGGCAACACGTTGATCGCCTCGCCGGCACGCAGCACGGTGGGGGAGATGGTGAGGTGGCTCATGGCGTGGGAGTAGCTCTGCAACTGGCCGAACGCTTCGTAGCCTTCGCCGCGCAGCAGGGCCGCTTCGGTGTCGGGGTCGAATTTCCAGGCGCGGACGTAGCCCTCCCAGATGTCGTCGCTACGCACTTCGGGCGTGATGGCGGCGATGCGGCGGGCGACCTCGCCGATCTTGGTGACCGCCATGTCGCGGCCGAAGGGTGCGGAGCCGTGGCCGGCGTCGCCATGCACGGTCAAGCGGCGCTGTGCGGCGCCCTTCTCGCCGACGACGATCACGAGCGCGTCGGAGCCGTCGGACACAGGCAGGTGGGAGCCGCCCTCCTCGGACAGGCAGTTCGCCCAAGGGAACGACGCGTTCTCCGAAAGCCACGCCGCGCCGAGGCCACCGCGGGCCTCCTCGTCGGCGCATCCCACGAAGGTCAGGGTGCCTTTGGGTTGCGTGCCGGAGAGGGCAACGTCGCGCACAGCCGCCGCCATCGCTGCAGTGATGTAGAGCATGTCGGTGGCGCCGCGCCCGTACATGCGGCCGTTTTTGATCTCACCCCCGAACGGGTCAACTGTCCATTTATCCTCGTCGACGGGCACGACATCGGTGTGGCCCAAAAGGGTGAGTGGCTCAGCGTTGGGGTCGGTGCCTTCGATGGAAAACGCTACGGAAACTCGACCCGGATGGGGTTCGAAGCGTTCGACGTTTACACGGGTATCCCCGAAGAATTCCTGCAGCGTGCGGGCGTTTCTTTCCTCATGTCCAGAATCTGCCGTCAGATTGTTGACGCATCCATTTCTAATAAGGGCATGTAACAGTTCCAGGGTGTCATCGGTTAGGCTCATACCACATAACACTAATGTCGGAAATCTTTTGGAGACATGGGATGACTGAAACTACCCTCCCGGGCCGCCGCTCGGACAGCCAAGACCCGCGCGCGCTGCGCACTCGCAAGGCGCTAATCGACGCCACCATGCGCCTCCTCAACGACTACGAAGTCGCTGAGCTCAACGTCTCGCAAATCGTGAAAGAAGCAGGCGTGAGCCGTCAAGTGTTTTACCAGCACTTTGAGGACCGCGACGCCCTCGTACTCGCCACCGCAGCGCAGTGGGTCTTGGCGGCCTACGGCAGTTTCGCGGAACGATTCAGCATTGACAAGAACTTTGAAGCGTCGGTCACTGCACTGGCACAGGCGACCGCTGGTCACTACACCGCCGCCACGCGCATCATCGACTCGCCGATCCACAGCCTCCTGGATAACCAGGTCTACGAGGTCATGCTGCCCACCATGCGCGAACAACTCCTGCCCCGCGCCGCCCGTTGGGAAAACGCGGACATGAAGCTTGTCGACGATATGGCCCGGTTCTACATCGCAGGCATGCAGCAACTCATTGAGCAGTGCATCCGCGAAGGCGTTCCCGCAGAGGAGTTTGGTCGCCGCGCCGAAGCCGTGCGCCGCGTGCTCATTCGTGAGTAGCCTGGCGGGGTATGAACCAGGTACGTGAGGTCGTCGAAAAGCTAAAAGCCCTGTACAACACGTCGTGCGACATCGCACGCGCCGGGGACTTCGAACGCTACGGGGAAGTGCGCTACCCCAAACTGACCGTTGACGTGCTCGAATGGCGCCCCATCGACCGCTCCAAAACCTTCGGCTACGTCGACAAAGCCGGCACCTACTCCGCCGTCCTCTCCCGCCCCGACCTGCTCGAGGACTACCTCACCGCCCAACTCGAGGCGCTGACCTCGAACTATCCGTGCTCCATGCGTGTGGAGTACTCCGATATCGTCATCCCGCCCGCCTACATCAAGGGCACACCGCCTATCGACGAAACACGCAACCTGCCCCGACCCGCCCTCGACGACGTCCACGACGCCATTGTCGACGGCCACTGGGACGCCTTCCACGGTCCGGAAAAACCCCTGTTCCACTTCGGCCCGCAACGCTTCGACCTCGCCATCGCGCGACTCGAGCACTACACCGGCATCGACGTGGACACCCTGCAGCGCTACATCCTGTTCACCAACTACGCCATGCACGTCACCGAATTCGTGCGCTTCGGCCTGCGTGAACTTTCCGACCCCGACTCGCGCTACACCCGCCTCGTCCTCCCCTCCGGCGAAACAGTTTCCGACACCGTCGCGCTCGAAGACCTGGAGCTGGGGTCGAAGTTCCAGATGCCGCGCTACGACCTGATCACCGAAAACGGCGACGGCATCACCATGATCAACATCGGCGTCGGCCCCTCCAACGCCAAAACCATCACCGACTCGCTGGCCGTTCTGCGTCCGGAAGCGTGGATCATGATCGGCCACTGCGCCGGCCTGGACGCCCGCATGCGCATCGGCGACCTCATCCTCGGCAACGCCTACGAACGCCACGACCACGTTCTCGACGACTACCTGCGCCGCGAACTGCCCATCCCCGCCGTCCCCGAAGTGCAACGCACCCTGGAAAAGGCCGTGACCAAGGTGTACGGCGACGACACGTCGTTGATGCGCACCGGCACCGTCCTGTCCACCGGCGACCGGAACTGGGAGTGGAAAGACCCGCAGGACCTGTGGGAATGGCTCCGGGGATCCACCGCCGCAGCCGTAGACATGGAGTCCTGCACCATCGCCGCCAACGGCTACCGCTACCGCGTCCCCTACGGCACCCTGCTGGCCGTATCCGACCTGCCGTTGCACGCTGTGCCGAAACTGCCCGCCGGCGCCCAGGCGTTCTACTCCAACTCGAAGGAAGCCCACGTCATGTGTGCCGTGCGTGCGATGGAGAAGCTTGCCCGGCGCCCCGAACGCCTGCGCACCCGGAAGCTGCGCCGCACGATCGGTGAGGTCCCGTTCCGGTAGGCCCTTCGCGGCTTCATATGCAGGGCTCGATATGCGTAACCCCTGGTCACGGCGTTTTGCGGAAAATTGGCCGAAATTTCTGAAAACGCGCTGACCTGCACTTACGCATATCGAGCCCTGCATATGAACAAACCCCGCACACCTAACGGCCAAGTTCGAGGCGCGCCCGCACCGCCCCGACGAACTCCTCGGGGTGCTCCTCCAGGTAGCGCGGCGCGTACCGGAGCAGGGGATGGCCGGCGTTGCCGAGGCGGTCGGCGCGCGTTTTCTCGTCGAGAAGTGCCTTGCTCGCAGGGCCGAAGGTGGTGTCGTCGTACTTCACGCGCCCATCGATCTCAACTCCCAACCACCCGTTAATCAGCAGGTCAACGCGGTACCTCCACCGGGTGAGTGTGACGTTGGCGCGGACGTCGGTGATGCCGGCTTCGATGAGCAAAGCGCGCGCGTAGGCCTCGGGTGCGGATTCGGACAGGGTCGACGCGTGCTGCGCGGCCAGGCGGGCGGCGGGTTTGCCTGGGAAGCGCGGCTCAGTTTCGACGAGGTGCTGCAGCTGGGCCGGTGTGAAGCCACCGCGTTGGACGAGCCAGTCTGCGGCGACGAGTGCGTGGGTGAAGCCGTCGAGGCGGGCAATGTCCAGAAAGGTTTGCAATGGTGACGTAGTGGACATGGCTTCCCCGCGGCGGATCCGGGAGGCGGGGAGTGTGCGTTGCACGTAGCGTACGCCGGCGGGCCATGTTGAGCGCCGCGGCACCGACGGCAACACCAGCGCGACCTGGTCTAGCGGCGTGTTCACGACCCACATGTCGTTGAGGTACGCGGAGGCGCGACCGGTGATCACGGCGGCGTGGACGGCAAGGCCCGCGCAGTAGGCCCGGGCCCAGTGCTGCTGGTGGATCTTCAAGGCGTCGTACGAGCGGCGCGCCAGCGCGTGTGACGTGGATAGGCGAAGTAGGTCGCTGCTGAGATATGTCTGCCCCCGGACGTCGACAAGGTTGGTTCTGATTTCGGTTTTCCATTCCCCCATGCGGGAAATCCTAGGTGGTTTGTACACTGCCTGGCGATGGAAACTTTCTTCGACGACCCTGCGATTGCGATGGCGCATCGGTCCGCTGTGCGTTCGATTGAGCGGGTGGTCAAGGAAACGGCAACGCCGACCCCGAACGCGCAGCAACGCGTCATAGAACAGTTAAGGAACCCAAAAACGCTGGTCATCACGGGCGCGGGTGTGTCGACGGATTCGGGCATTCCCGACTATCGCTCCGAAACCGGCCGTTTGACCAAGGGCCGTCCGATGACGTTTCAGGAGTTCGCGCATTCGCCGCGTCAGGTGCGTCGGTATTGGGCGCGTGCGTTCGTCGGTATGCAGTTCATGCGGGCGGCGCGGCCAAACCGGACGCATTTTGCGCTTGCGGAGCTCGAGCAGGCCGGCCTGATTCGTGGCATTGTCACGCAAAACGTCGATGGACTGCACACACAGGCGGGCTCGCGAAACGTGATTGCGTTGCATGGCGATATGGAGCATGTGGTGTGCCTGGACTGCAATGTGTTGCATGAGCGATCGCTTATCGACGACCTCCTCACCGCCGCCAACCCCAACTACTTCAATTCTGTCGAGGTGGTCGGGACGATGATCAACCCGGACGGCGACGTGGAACTGCGCCAAGAGGACGTGGAGCGCTTCCGCATGATCACGTGCCCGAACTGTGGTTCGGAGCGCCTGAAGCCTAGCGTGGTGTATTTCGGTGAGAACGTGCCTAAGGCCACGCGAACACAGGCGGATCAGTGGCTGGCGGAGTCGACGGGGGTGGTTGCGATTGGCACGTCGCTTGCGGTGATGAGCGGCTACAAGTTCATTCTGGATGCGAAGAAGCAGGGCAAACCTACCGCCGTGATCAACGGCGGGCCGGGGCGTGCGGATACAAAGGTGGGCACGCTGTGGCGCACCGACGTCGCTGACGCCATGGATGCGATCCTGGACGGGCTCGACTTGTGATTCTCCTGCTCATTGTTCTTGCAGTAGCGGTTGATCGTTACATCACTACGCCGTTGGAGACTGCGTTTTCCACCGCCTACCCAAGTGATCTCCACGTCTACGTGCTGGGCGGGCAGCAGGTGAAGGACCACCTGCCGCTCTATGCGCACGACCTGTTGCCGGGCTTGCCGTTCACGTATCCGCCGTTTGCGGGCGTGGTGTTTTCGTGGCTGCCAACCGAGGAGTGGTTCGGCGTCGCCTGGAAGTTGGCCAGTGTGGTGGTGTTGGCCGGGGTGGTGTGGGGGTCGTCGATAAGCAAGAAGAACGTGGTGCCGCTGGTGGCCTTTTTCGTGCTGTGCACGGAGCCGGTGCAGGGCACGCTGTACTTCGGGCAGGTGAACCTGCTGCTCATGGGGCTGGTGTGCCTGGATTTCCTGCCGAAGAACAGGCTGCCGGGCATCGGGACGGGCCTGGCTGCGGGGATCAAGCTCACGCCCGCGTTTTTCATCGTGTTGTTGATCTATCAGCGCAGGTGGGGAGCAACATTCGTTGCCGCGTTCACGTTCGTGTGCACTGCGGCGAGCGGGATGAATGTGGTGGACGCGCCGAACTTTTGGACGCGCGCGATCTTCAGCACGCAACGGATTGGGGTGGACGAGAATCCGGGGGCGCAGTCCATACGCCAAGTGCTGGCCCGCGCCGGGATGGATTCGACGCTGCTGTGGCTCACGCTGTGTGCCGCCGTGACCATCCTTGCGCTTCTTGCTTGTCGACGAGCCCCCGCACCCCTCGCCGTCTCCTTCATCGGCCTGACCGCGTGCCTGGTTAGTCCGTTTTCCTGGTACCACCACTGGGTATGGATCGTGCCGTTTGGCGTGTTCGTCTTCGAACGCTACGGCTCGGTGGCGCTCATGGTGCTGATGGCCCCGTACGCTTCGGTGGTGCTCTGGCCTGGCGCCCCGCAGTTCCTTTACATTGCCGTGCCAGTGCTCTTTATGGCGTGGTACGCGCTACCCTCGGGTTATGCGCATCCGTTTATACGCCGCAGCGACCGCGGCAGCCACAGCACTCGTCCTCGCCCCCGCAGCTTCCGCCGACCCGGCCCCCGTTACCGGCGTGGAACTCAACCAGCCGGCCGACCAGGTCATCGCGCTTGAGACGAAGTTCAACCTGACCAACGATGCGGAAACCGGCATCAGTGAACTGCGCAAGCTCCGCGGCGACATGTGGGACCAGAACGTGCCATACGACGGAAAACCGCTCCGCACGGTCGCTGCAGAACAGGGCCTGGATACCCGCGAGAAGTACGTCAACGCGGTGCAACTGGACACCGGCTACAACCTGATCGCACTGCAGCGTGCGGTGGAGGCGGCGAAGAAGTTCGCGCACGTCCGCCCGTTCAACGCAACGTGTACGGACAACTGCGGCCCGGAGGACACCGCCACCATCGGCGGCAAAGGAGGCTGGGGCGCGAACTTGCACAGCACGGCTAACATGAGCCGCGCCATGCAGGGGTGGGGCTATGGCGAGCTGGCGGACCTGAAGCGTCTGAACGGCAAGTGGTCCGACGACAAGAACAGCATGACCGGCCACCTGCACACGTTCCTGAACCCCACCGTGACTCGTGTCGGTTTCGCCGGTGCGGTCACCGCTGAGGGCGAGGCATCGGCTGCGGTGGTGGGATACAAGCCGACCGACGTGGAATCCATGCCGCAGGGTTCCCAGAAGGTGGTTCTGCACCGTCCGGCGGATGGCAACGAAACCCCGAACACCACGCCGAAGAAGTTGGTCTTCGC
The DNA here is from genome assembly GCF_001807545.1 of Corynebacterium sp. HMSC08F01. Lineage (NCBI taxonomy): Bacteria > Bacillati > Actinomycetota > Actinomycetes > Mycobacteriales > Corynebacteriaceae > Corynebacterium > Corynebacterium sp. HMSC08F01. Next base: position 17,091 of record NZ_KV789327.1, read on the forward strand.
GGGTGTCGGCGATAAGTCGCCGGACGACGTGCGTCGGACCGTGGGCATTGTGTTGACGGTGCTGTCGATCCTGGCCGCGATTGTGAAGTTCATCGAGCCGTACCTGCGCCCGATCGCCGATAAGTTTATGGGGCGATAGCCTCGGCGACTTGGTCGAGGGCATCCATGGTGTCCTCGTAGCTGCCGTCGGCGCTGCGCGCGCCGATGGCTACCCCAACGTGTTTGATCCAGCCGAGTTGGCGGGTGTGCCAGGAGCCGTCTTCCTCCACGTCTGACCAGCCGCCTTTGAACGGAACCCCCAACTGGCCGAGCCCGTAGGCCTGGTCTTCGGTGATGTTGCGCATGTCCGCCAGGACGGGTTGGGATTGGTCGCGGGTGCTTAAGTAGTGGGCGTATTTCGCCTGGTCGGCGAACGTCCAGCTGGTGGTGCCAAACGCGCCGCGCACGTTGACGTGCGGCCCGGCTTTTTCGATTTCCTCGCCGACGAGTTTGGCGGCTTCGAGGTCGTCGCCCATGCAGTCCCATAGGGCGCGGGCGGAGTCGTTGTCGGACCATTCGATGGAGGCCTGGGTGAAGTCCGCGATGGTGGCGTGGTCGTATTCGCAGTGCCGTTCGGCGGCGCGTGCGATGGGGATTTTGATGGTGGACCAGGCCGGCAGGGTGTCCAGGGAGCCGGCTTGGGTGAGGGTGGTGCCGTCGTAAAGAGCGACGCCCACCTCGGTGTTTGTCGCCTCCTCAATCTTTGCGACGACCCCCTCAAGGCCCTCATACTGCTCCTGCGTCTGCGTCGGTACTGCCTCGGTCTGCAGCGGCTCAACGGGAGCCTCTGCGGAGCAGCCGGCCAGCAGTAGCACGGCAACCCAGGCGACCTTGCGCATTACGCCCCCGCAACCGCCAGGGGCTCGCGAAGCACGTAATCCAACGCCACGGCGCGGGCGATGTCGCGCACGACGTCTTTGTGGCTGGGGATCAGGCGCAGGTCGATGGGCCCGGAGATGTGTTCGCGGACGGTGCGGGCGAATGGGGCGGAGGCGAGGGGGTCGTCGATAAACGCACTGCCAGCAACAACCACGGTGTTGGGGCAGTGGTCGGAGCACAGCTCAGCCACGAGCGTGCCAAGGCCGCGGGCGCGGTTGTCGAGCGCGGAACGGGTTGCCTCCCCGGCGTCTTCCACCGCCTGGCGCAGGGTGCGGATCGTGGGCACATCGATGGCGTCCAGCAGGCCCTGGGTGGTCAGCTCGCCCTGCTCGACCTCGATGGGGTTGACTCCTTCGGGGCTGGAGATGGCGCAGGCGAGGGAGTCGTCGGCAAACAGCGCCATCACCGACGGGGTGTCCAGGTCTGCGGTGGATTGCATCTCAGAGCCGACAATCGCGCTGGAAATCGAGGTGACCTGCACCGGCACGGAGAACTGCTCGCGCATCTGATCGCCGATGTTTACCCCGTCCCAGCCGAGGTTGGGGGCGTAGACGTCGCCGCTGCCGCGCACCGTGCCGGATGTGGTCACGCCCACGGTGGCGAGCGGGCGGCCGACGCTGGTGGTCAGTTTGTTCAGGCCGGCTATGATGTGCTGGATGAAGTCGTCCTCGCTCATACGCGAGACCGGCAGGTCCACGTCCACGCTGCGCAGGGTGCGGCCCTTGAGGTCGAACAGGGCGATGTAGGTGGAGTCGGTGCCCACGGACACACCCGCGTGCGTTTCGGTGGTTTCGGCGAGTTCGAGGGGGATGGTGGGCCGTCCGCGGCCTTGGGATTGGGTGAGGTCGTTGCGTTCGGTGACGTATCCGGCGTCGACAAGCGCCGCGATTGCGCGGGTGACAGTGGGCTGAGACAGGCCGGTCGCGCGGACGAGCTCGCTGCGGGAGGTGAGTTCCTGCAGGCGAATGAGGTGCAGGCATTTCGCCGCGGGGGTACGTGGACGAGAAAACGAAGCCCAAGTCATGATGAATATATTTACTGGATGGTGCGACGAATTGTCCATTTGGCCAGCTCCTATACAATCGCCCAGCATGAGCCAACCCATGCGCGAGCCGTCGCTTCTCGACGCCACCTGCGAGGATTTCGTTTACGACCTCGCAGCCATCTCTCCCACGCTGGCAACCCAAATTGGCATCGATGGCCACGACGGCGAATTGCAGGACTTTTCCCCCGAGTACTGGGACCGGGTCGCAGACCGCATGCGCGACCTCATCGCCGACGTTGACGCGTTGAACGACTCCACCGATGACTCCGACGACGAAGACGACTTCGACGACGTAGACAACCTCACAGCCGCCATCCTGCGCGACCGCCTGTGCATGAAGCTCGAGCTTCACCACCGCGGCGAGCTCCTGCGCCAGCTGAACAACATCGACTCGCCGATTCAGGAGATCCGCGACTCGTTCGCGCTGATGCCGCGCGTGACGGAGCAGGACTTCGACGCCATCGCCGCCCGCATGTCGCGCATCCCGGCAGCGCTCGCCGGCTACCGCGAATCCCTGGCAGAGGCTGCCTCTGCCGGCGATGTGGCATCCCACCGCCAGATCGACGCCGTGATCAACCAGTGCGAGGCGCTGGGCGAAAGCGACTCCCAGCTCGACGAACTGGGCCTCCCGCCGGAGTCCAAGATCGTCGAAGAGGCGAAGGCCGCGTTCACACAGATGGCCGACTGGCTCTCCACCGAACTCGGACCCAAGTCGCCCCACGACGATGCCGTGGGCCGCGAGCGCTACGAACTGTTCGCCGAACTTTTCCACGGCCGCAACGTGGACCTCGACGAGGGCTACGCCTGGGCGCAGGAGGAACTGAAGCGCACCGTCGATAAGCAGAAGCAGATCGCGCGCAAGCTTTACGACGACGACTCCGTCGCCGCCGCATACCGCCACCTGAACCAGGACGAGCGTTACACCATCCACGGCACCGACAACCTCCTCGCCTGGATGAACAGCGTCAACGAAGACGTGGCCAACGTGTTCCCGATCCCCGAGGGCATGCCCCCGGTGGAGTGCGCCATCGACCGCGCCGGCTCCGGCGGTATCTTCTACACCCCGCCAAGCGACGACATGATCCGCCCCGGCACCATGTGGTGGTCCGTCCCAGAAGGCCAGGAGACGTTCCACACCTGGCAGGAGTTGACCACCGTGTTCCACGAGGGCATCCCGGGCCATCACCTGCAGCACGCCTACGCCCTGCTGAACCGCGGTGAACTGAACATTTGGCGACGCTCCGTCTGCTGGAACTCCGCCCACGGCGAAGGTTGGGCGCTCTACGCCGAGCACCTCATGGATGGCTACCGCGAAGACCTCGGCTACCGCATGGGCCTACTCGACTCCATGCGTCTGCGCCTCGCGCGCGTGATGGTGGACATCGGCGTGCACCTGAAGAAGACCACCCCGGAAGGCACCGGCGTGTGGGACGCCCAGTACGCCAAGGCCTTCCTGCGCGACAACACCGCCATGGCGGAAGCCAACCTGGCCTTCGAGCTGGACCGTTACATGGGCTGGCCGGGCCAAGCCCCGTCGTATGCCCTGGGTTTCAAGGACTGGATCGACCTGCGCGACCAGGCCCTCAGCCGCGGCATGACCCAGGACGAGTTCCACACGAAGGCGCTGAGCCTGGGCTCAATGCCGATGGATATCCTGGCCCACGCGATCCTGCACTAGTCGTCTCGCTCGATTCGCTTCAGGATTCGGGGGACGAACCCGGCGAAGATCAACACGCAGATCAGCCGGATGAGCTGCAGTGCCACCACGGCGGGTCCGGCTCCGCCTTCTGCGGATAGGGCGAGCGCGGTCTCGAGCGCGCCGGGTGTGGTGGCGAGGTAGCCCTCGTAGAGGGTCAGACCCAGCCACTTGGCTACGACCCACCCGATGCCCGCACAGAACACCATGAGGCCGACGATGTAGGCCATCGTCGCCGGCAGCAGTTTGGAAAACGCCTTCAACGCCGGCACGGACAGGCCGCCGCCGCACATCCAGCCAAGCGCCAGGAATGCCGTAATGCTCAGTGGTTCCGGGGGAACAATGGTGAAGTCCGCGAACGACCCAACCAGTACCGTGACCAGCATCGGCCCGAAAATGGACGGGTTGGGCAGCCGAGAAACCTTGCCGAGTGGAATTCCCACCCCGATCAGTGCCGGCACCAGCAACCACATCCACCAATAGGGCTTGAGGTGCATGACTTCGCCGGCGGCGGGCGCATCCAAAAATGACACCACCACCGGCAGTGTTATCGACACCGTCAGCAACCGCAGGTACTGGCTCAGGCTGACGTAGCGCATGTCCGCGCCGAGGTCCCGAGCCAGCGCCGGCATCAGCGACGCCCCTCCCGGCAGCAATGACAGTACGCCCGTCTTCCTGGAGACACCATGGTTTGCCAACACCAGGCCACCAAAGAATGCCACCGCAATCACCAGCACCGCCGCAAGCAGGCCCGGAAGCAAGAACGGCAGCAAATCACCTGGGGGAATTCCCACCAAAGGTAGCGCCGCCACCACGCCGATCACACCGCGGGCGAGGGTGAACAGGTGCTCGTTGACCGGCAGGTCGCGCTCGGTAGCAATCGCCACCGAACCCGCACCAACGATGCCAGCGAGAATCCACGCAGCCGGCACGTGCAGGTAGGTAAACGCCAGACCACACAGCACCGACAGCGGGGCAGCGACGATCCAACGGTTCATGTGGGGCATAGTAGTCGCATGCTCGCCTTTCTTATCGCTGCCTCTGCGTTCGCCGGCTGGATCGATGCAGTGATCGGCGGCGGTGGCCTCGTGCTCATTCCGATCCTCATGGCGACGACCGGCATGCCCGCCGCATCCGTGCTCGCCACCAACAAGGTCGCAGCGATCAGTGGCACCGCATCGGCCGCAGTGTCGCTCGTGCGTCGCGTTGGGGTGCCCAAGTTCACGTGGATTTATGCCCTCATCGCAGGCATTTCCGCCGCGCTTGGAGCAACTGCAGTTTCGCTTATCGACGACTCCATCGCCAACCCGATCATCATCACCCTCCTAATCGCCGTGGGCATCTTCGTGGTGGTCAAACCGACGTTTGGGACGACCGGGGAGAGAAGGGTGTCGTCGATAAGAATTGCCCTGGGATTCGCAGCAGCAGCGCTGATCGGTGCTTACGACGGCATCTTCGGCCCAGGCACCGGCATGTTTTTGATCATGGCGTTCACCGCCATTTTCACGCAGCAGTTTCTCCAATCCGCGGCGATGGCCAAGGTGGTCAACACCGCCACGAACCTCGGCGCGCTGATTGTGTTTGGCGTGGGTGGCTACATCGATTGGAAACTGGCGCTGATTCTGGCTGTTGCCAACGTGATCGGCGCGCAGATCGGCACGAGAACGGTGCTCAAGGGCGGCTCCAAACTGGTGCGCGTCGCCCTGCTCATCCTCGTGGTGGTGCTGTGCGTGAAACTACTCAAGGACCAGGGAGCCATTGGCTAGGCCATAAATGGCCGCAACCGCACCGACCAGCACCAACGCCACAACGAACCACTCAAAGGTGTTGAAGGAACGCTCGTTGTTGGCGCGCCGGGTAGCAACGTACGGCACCATGCCCGGCACCACCGCCAGCGCGCCCAACAGCACGTATACCGGGTCCGCCGCGTAAATCAGCCATAGCGAGTACACCGAACCGATCAACCCCACCACCAAGTGAACGTGATGATCACGCGCGATGAGCACCAGGTAGATGGAGGAGAAGATGTAGGGCAGCAGGTACATGATCGTGGCCAACTGCACCATGCCGTTGTACGACGCCGCCGAGACGAAGAACACGACCACGAACAGCTGGATCACGATGGTGGACAGAACCTGGGCGTTCTTGGTCGTCGCCAATCGCTTGGGCAACAACCCATCGCGGGCCATCATCACAATCGGTTCGGCGCACAGCATCTGCCACGACACGTACGCACCCAGCACCGACAAGCACAGACCGATAGAGACCAGCGCGCCACCCCACGGGCCGACAACTGCCTCAAGCACGGCACCCATCGAGTTGTCCGGCAGCGCCGCCAACTCTTCCTGGCTGAGCACACCGTAGGACAGGGTGGACACCGCCACGAGCAGGGCCAACACCGACAGGAAGCCGATGATGGTCGCACGGCCCACATCGCTGCGGCGGCGAGCCTGCTTGGAGTACACCGACGCGCCCTCGATACCGATGAACACCCACACCGTGTACAGCATGATGCCCTTCAACTGAGCGCTAAACGGTGCGCTGTTGGCGTTGCCCCAGAAGTCGGTGGTGAAGCGGTCCCACGAGAACCCCAGGAACGCCACCAGCACAATAAACGCCAGGATGGGTACGAGTTTTGCCACGGTGGTGACCACGTTCATCACCGCCGCCTGCTTCAGGCCGCGCGTCAGCCCCCACAGGATCAGCCAGCTCATTGCGGACACCGCGATTGCCAACACCCAGCGGTTCTGCAGCACCGGCACATAGTGGCTCAGTGTGCCGAAGAACAAGGTGGCATACCCAACCTGGGCCATCACCGAGCCGAGCCAGTAGCCCCAACCTGCGGTAAATCCGATGAAGTCACCCAAGCCGGCGCGCACGTAGGCGTACACGCCGGAGTCCAGGTGGGGTTTCCTCACCGCCAGGATCTGGAACACGAAAGCAATGGACAACATGCCGACACCGGCAATTGCCCAACCAACAAGCATCGCTCCGGGGCTCGCGACCGAGCCGATGTTTTGGGGGAGCGCGAAAATGCCGGAACCAATGGTCGATCCGATGATGAGGGAGACCAGCGTCCAGACCGAAACGGTGCGCTTTGTCATGGCGACTAACACTACCCCAGGGGTTGTCTACTACAATCATCAATCGATACAGAACGTTTAAAGCATAAACAACTGAGGGAGGCGGCAAATGCGCAAGAAAATTGCGGCAATGACATGTGCCATTGCACTGTCGTTGGCAACCGTTTCCCCAGCATATGCCGATGACGGATACAAACAAACAGCAGTCGTGCCGGGCCTGACCGCCACCATCGAGGCACCCCTGCCCATCGGCGAAGCCTGGTACGAAGCCGAAGACTTACCGCGTTGGGCAACCTTGAACCCCGACGGTTCCATCCACCTCACGCCGGGGGAGGGGGTTACCCCCGGTGTGTACGAGTGGCCCGTCCGCGCAGTGCTTGCCGACGAGACCGAGCGAGTCTTCTCCGTCCGCGTCACCATCAGTAAGGACGCTTCGACCGACCTCAACCAGGAAGGCGCGATCCTCGACGCACTCGTCGAATACGCCCCCGAGGTCTCCCCGACGTGCTCCGCCACCGCCATCGGCGTCGGCCTGCCACTGCTCGTGCTGCTGCCGCTTGGGTTCGCCTCCCAGATGAGCCTGCCGCTGGTCGCGCGTCAGAACGACCTCAACCTGGTCGTCGAGAACGCCCTGAGCGTCGATCTGAAACTTCGGGACCTCAACTCCCGCGACGTTGACCTCGGCATCGCCGCCATCCTCGCCGTCGCAGGCCTCGCCGGCGCAGGCGCGATTATTTCCCAGTGTGTGAAGTAGGGTCCTCCGGCCACGCGTGCTTGGGGTAGCGGCCCCGCATCTCCTTGCGCACCTGCTGGTACGGCCCCGCCCAAAAACTGTCCAGGTCATCCGTCACCGCAAGCGGCCTACCCGCAGGCGACAGCAGGTGGTACAGCACCTTCACGCCCGCGACTGTTTGGCCGTGTTTGCCAAACATATGCTGCAGTTTCACCCGCTTCACCGGCCTGCCAGACGCATACTCAAACTCCTTCGGCGCCACCTGGTCCAACTCCGCAACCTGCTTCCAATCCAGTTGCCGCAACATCGCCGCCCGCATATCGCAATTGCCTATCGACGACCCCCTCGCCACCTCGGAAACCTCAACCGAATAGTCCCCTTCGCTCACATCCGGCCACCCAAGGGTGGCGTGCAGGAAGTCCAGCCGTTCCTTCAGGTGCTGCTCCTTGTCGTTGAGCGGGAAGTCCTCAAACCGCAGGTGGGTGAGCGCTTCCGCTGCCTCGTCGGGAGTCAGTTTGATCGGGGTGGAGGAGAGCTCAATCGCACCGACGGAGGTGACGAGCCGGCCGCGTACCTTGTCGTCGACAAGCATTGCTTTCTTGGTTTCGGTCACCCTGTCCTGCGGAAACGCGATCGGTTCGGCATCTCGGATGATCACCTGTGTCGGTGTGCGCTGGATCTCCGCTGCCGCGATCCACTCACTATGCGAGTTGAACTTCGCGCGCGTCCCCGACGCCAACAGGTACTCGCCCTCGCCGACCTTCTTCGCAATCCATTGCGGAAACGCCGCCGCAATCACCTCGCCGGGGTCCACCGGGCCTTTGTCGTCGACAAGCCTGCGCAGCCGCTTCGCATCCACCTCACCAGCAAGCCGCGCGATCGTGCCCGCCGCCTGCGAACCGAACGTCAACAGTGCCGCGCCCAGCCGCGGATCCAGCGGGAAACTGGCCAACCTCTTGCCAAAGCTGGTGATCTTTCCGTTGCTTAGCGCCCCAATCGCCTCCAGATTCTGCTCCGCCTCCGTGTAGTCCTTCGGCTGATCCAACAGCGGCAGGTCCGGCGACGCCCACGCCTTCATAGTCAGCAACGCACCCGTCAGATCCGCCGTGAGGATCTCGGGCGTGATGTCCGCCTGGAAGTTGGCGTAATCGTCGCGCGAAAACACCCGCACAACCTCACCCAGCCCGAGCCTGCCCGCACGACCCGCACGCTGATCCGCACTCGTCTTCGCCTCCGACACCGTAACCAGGCCAGTCATGCCCCTGTTATCTCTCTTGGGCACCCTGGATAGTCCGGCGTCCACCACCTTGCGCACACCCGGCACAGTTATCGACGACTCCGCCACCGACGTCGCCACAACCACCCTCGCCGGCCCATTTAGCGCCTCATCCTGCTCCTTGCTGGATTGGCGTCCATGCAACGGAACCGCATCGTCCAGGACCCCGCACACCAAATCCACCTCGCGCACACCCGGCACAAATACCAAGGTCCGCTCCGTGCCGTGCGTCTGTTGCGCCACGTGTTTGTAGAACTCGCGCGTTCCCCGGATCCTGTCCGGATGGGGCGCATAGGTGATGTCCAGTGGGTGCGTCACCGCCTCCGTGGACAGGACCTGCGCGCCCATATGGTCGGCAAACTTCTGTGCGTCCAGGGTGGCGGACATGGCGGTGAGGTAGAGGTCGTCGCGAAGCAGCGCGACCTCCATACACATCGCCAACACCAAATCCGTGTCCAGTTGGCGCTCGTGCACCTCGTCGATCACCACCGCACCGACCCCCTCCAAACCGGGGTCCTTGAGCAGGCGATTCAACAACACCCCGGGGGTTACGAACTCCACCTCGGAGCCATCCTTGTGCTCTCCGCGGATGGAGTAGCCGACTTTGGTGCCGAGCGGCGTGCCGTCGAGAAACGCAAGCCTCCTCGCCGCCGACCGCACCGCCACCCTCCTTGGCGCCGTGACCAGCGTCTTTCCTGCAATGTTTGCGATCGCCGGCGGGATCAACGTCGTCTTGCCCGTCCCCGGTGGCGCTTCCACCACAAGGGGACCGTGGTGGGGGATCTTGTCCACGACTTGCGACACCGGTAGGTCGCGGCCGATTTTCGCCAGGTCGAACATGGCAATCCAGGGTAGCGTGTGGGCCATGAGACGCCTCTTCGCAGCGATCGTCCCACCCGACGAAGTCCGCGAACACCTCATCACCGCCCTGCGCCCCATCCGGGACTTCTCCGGCACCGAAGTGCGCTGGTCTGACCCGGACAATTGGCACATCACGCTGGCGTTTTACGGCAACCAGCCCAACGACGCCGCCCTGGTTACCGATCATCTCTCCCAAGCGACCGCCTTCACTCGGCCCCTCCGCTTGCATCTGCGGGGCGCCGGCTGCTTCGAACGCCGCACCATGTGGATCGGAGTCGGCGGCGACAAAGCACCTCTGAAAGACCTCATGGCGGACTGCCAACTCGACCCAGATGCCCGCCGTCGCCAACGTGCGCATCTCACCGTCGCCCGCACCGGCACCCGCACCAGGGACCCATTGCTTCTCGACGACCACGCCCACGCCCTCGCCGTCTACACCGGACCAGAATTCGCCGTCGACGAAGTCCTCCTGTTCGAGTCCCACCTGGGCAAGGGGAGAAGCGGCGGCCCGAAATACGACGTGGTGGACAAGTTCTACCTGCGGTGATCTACGTTGCCAGCCCAAAGTTGTCCCCATCGATATCAAGCACCAGGTTTTTAAGGTCATCAAATCTGAATCTGCGAGCGAAGTAAGGCAGATCAATCTTTGGTTGTTCGTGGAACGGGTTTTCCTCTGGGTAGTAGTCTTCCGGGTCCGGGAACGGCGGTTCCTCGTCGTCCGGTTCTGGAGGGAGTGGCTCTTCCCACGGCATTTCGGGTGCGAACGGGAACACCATGCTGTATTCCTGTTCCAACTCCTCGATCGCGGTGGTGGCTGCTTCTTCGTCGAGGGTGTCGTCGAAAATGTCCATGATTCGGTGGCCTTTGGCGTAGAACTCGGCGGCGTGGGCACGGTTTTTACGCACGTTGGCCAGGCTGGACTTCCACCGCGGGTTCGTCGGAGTGACTTGCTCGTGGAGGAGGCCTTCCGGCGTGCAGATTTCGTATGTTCCGTCCGCGAAAAGCCAGACGATGTCACCGGTGACCGGATCGGGAATGTAGAACCCGCGACGATCCGTTTTCAGATTGTGGTGGTGTTGGCACAGTGCGAATAGGTTGTCCACTGTCGTTTCGCCACCTTCGCCGTAAGGGATGCGGTGGTCGAGCTGGCACTGCTGAGCGGCGCGGTTGCAGCCAGGGTAAATGCAGGTGCCGTCACGGGCGATGACAGCGTGGCGCATCGCCTCGTTCGGTGCGTAGCCGCTTAGTTTCTGTACGGCTGCTGCGTCGAGGTCGCGTTCGACGTGGTCGGTGGACGCCAACCAGTCTTCAAAGGCTGCGGTGGTTTCAGCATCGGTCCAACCCAAGCCTGGCAGAAAAACCGGGTCACCTTCCTCACGGTCTTTCGGGCTGTACACGTTGAGCACCGGTGTGACGGATGCGCCCGCGATTTCACCGGACAGCAGCTTCAATGCGGCCTCGGGCATGCTGATGCCATGTTCGCGGGCGACAGCCTTCACACTTGCGCCGACGCGACCTGCGGCGATTGGGTTGGTGAATATCTCTATCGACGCGCGGTCCTCTCCACCGAATGAGAAGCAGTCGATCCGGAACGTGTCGCTAGTGTCCTTTTCGCGTTCATCGCGCTTCTTTGCGTTGTACCCGCGCGACTTGTCCAGGCGTTTAATTGCAGCGCGGATGCGGTCGGTGACCGTCTTGCGTTGCGGAACCTGCTGGTTGTTGCGCTTGGGGGTAAAGGTGTCGACCAGGATCTCGTCGATAAGCGCGAGTGCTTCCTCGTCTGGATCTGGGCCGAGCTCCTCGATCGCGGTATATGCAGCGGTCAGGTGGCCGATGTCCATCACCCGTGTGTTGCTCTGTAGCGCGCGAAGCCGTGGAAGTTCTTGTAGGACTGCATGTCCGAGGATCGCGTTCTTTACAAACCCTTTGTTCCAACTGGTGGCCGTTTGCACCTTCTCAACAGTGAGGTCGAAATCATCCACCTCGAGGCCCGGATATGCGTACTCGCCGAACATTGTCCAGTAAATATCGCGAATCATTTGAGCGTTCCGGCTGTCTGGATCATCTGGTCGCTGACTGCGGAAAATTTTCGGTGGTGCGGTTGCCGTTGTCATGGTCCCCCCTTTCGTCTATGGTGCTATAGTATCGAACAAACAAGCGATACGCAAGGGGGTATAACGGAACAATGAAGAATAAAGAGTTCAGGTGTTCGAACATCCTGGGTGGCTATTTTGAAGATCATATAAAACGGCCACGACACGGTATGTTGGCCAGATGCTTTTCGACGCCACCGTGATCCCACGCGAACCCAACCGCGTCATGCCTGGGGTGGTGCATTTACCTGCGTTTTTCACCTCTGATGAGCAGC
>NZ_KV789327.1:29090-59402 GCF_001807545.1 Corynebacterium sp. HMSC08F01
GGATGCTGTCGCTCGGGTGGTTCTGGGCGAATTCTTTAACCACTGATCTATTTCCCACCACTCCCTGGGGCGCCAACGGCGACAGCGTCAAGTTGTTTTTGAGCCGAAAAGATTAAGGCGCTCCAAAAAGGAGTGCAACCTTTGGAACCACTGTGGATACTAAAGTTCCAGAAGTGATCTGAACTATTGCCCTTTCTGCAGGTAGGCGGTTAGTTTCAAAAGTGTCTCCAATCCAGTCCACCACTAGAGAGGTACTATGTTTTTTCACCGTAATCGTGTCCTCGCAGGGGCAGTCACGCTGACCATTGCATGCTCGGTCGCGTCAGTGTCAGCCGCGTACGCTACTCCGTCACCCACCGACGCCCCCTCTATCAGCACTCAAAAGAGCAATGGTAAAGGGATTTCCACGAAGCATGCAGCGGGCACCAGCACTGAATTTGACCCTGCATTTGCCGAACAGGCACAGCAAATGGAAGCCGACCTGAAAACCATCATGTCTATTCCAGATGAAGTCCTCCTTCAAGGCGATGCTGCTACTCAAACATGGGTCCAGCAAAACCTTGTGACAGGGACACCGGGGGTAACTACTTACGCCAGTGTTCTTGGGTGTACTGGGGCAATTACGGGGATGATCGCAGGTAATTTGGTTGGAGCCGCCAAACTTCTCAAGATAAAGCGCTATATCAAAGAACTTGGAGGAGTGGCGGAAGCCGTTCGCGTCATGTGGGGGGCGAGCTTCAGCTACGAGAAGCTGCAAGCTCTCGGTGGAGCTGTCGGTGCACTCGCGGCGGAGCTCGTAGGAATCGCTGGCGTGCAGGAAAAGTGCTTCGACTAGCGCACGCATGTAGCAATAGTTGCACAAGAGGAAGATATGCTCGAAAAACTAGAGTACATAGGGTCTTGTTTGTCAATTGGGGCGGCAGTAGTGGCCATCGTTACGGGGCAGTTCGTCTTAGCGCTTGTTCTCGCAATCATCGGAGTGTGGGGACTAAAGCCAAACAGAAACCTCTCGAAGGCCCAAGAAATCGATTCGAGCCTACCCATCCCCTCAGCGTCTGCAATCAAGCAGTTCCGACAAGACAATCCGGACTTCTCGCTCACTGAATCAATTGTTGAGCTGCAGAAACGAGATGCTAAAAATGGAAAATGCGACCCTATCTAGTTTGCTTATCTTGGGAAAGTTTTACCGCGAAGGTGGCAAATTCCCTGGTTCGGGTACTGCTGGTCGTTGTCCCCCTTTTTGTTGAGGCTCTGGGATGGTGCCAAACAGATAAAACATGGACAGCGCCCCATGGGCTTCAGAATGGGGGTGATCTCTAGCGATGCTGTCTTACACACTGGCCAACGACGAGGGAGAGAATCAAGGAGAGTGGAAAGGTACTTTGGGTCGCGGAACAAAGCCTAGGGGTGCTCTAGTTTGAAGTGCTATCGCCTCGCTTTTCGATTGGATATTGGGGGTTCTGATCGGCCGGTTCTGGCATCGCTTTTGATTCAACGTCGATAAGTTGATAGTTGAAAATTCGATTGCTGGGTGGCGGGACGAACCGTAACTTTCATGCTTCACTGTTCTTCTATGGTTTCCATCGATGCAACTCTGGGTGCTTAATGTGTTTATTAAGGCGTTTCATTCTGGCCGCGTAGTAATAGCGCTGGTGTTGTGCTTGCTGGCTCTTACTCTGTGGGGCTTGCGCGTTTCGGTAGTCGCACCTGTCGACATTGGCACTGGGGTGCTTTTCTTCTTGCTAGCAGCTACATTGCCTCTGGCGGCATATCGGCCTACTGTCGCCGCTCTGGGGCATCTTGCGCTGTTTGCGGTCGCAAGCTTTTCCGCTCGTTCTCCAGATTTGGTGACGTTGACGTCCGTTCTGATGGTTACTGTAGTTACTGCGCAACGCAGGTATAAGACTGGAGTAGTCCTTGCAGTTTTTACGACACTACTTGGGTTTTACTCCCCGGATAAAAAGTCGTTTAGTGTGGATTCGCAGTCTGTGACCATCTTTAGCCTCATGATGGTTTGCGCATTTGCCGTTGGGTGGTTTATCAACACGGTGAATACAAAAGAAAGGCAACGCCATCTCCAGATACGCCAACGTAAGGCAGAAGTAGCTGGGCTTCTCCATGACACGGTAGCTGCTGATCTAACTGCGCTGATAGTTAGGCTTGAAGCATTGGCGATCGCCACGCCGGAGATAGAGCAAGCTCTACAGAAGTGTGCTACCACAGCGCGTAAGTCAATAGGCGGTATTCGCGCGTTAGTGGACGAGCTCAATGCCCAGGCGATCAATCATCAGCAAGCGACTGTGCCAGCGCTAACCACGACACTGATACAAACTAATCGCGCGCTTCAGGAGGCCGGATTTCATGTTGAATCCACCGCGAATATCAGCGTGGATCCCGGCACTGAGTCTATCGACAAGGCGCTCAGTCGATGTTTGTCTGAGGCCAGTGCCAATATCATCAAGTATGCCGTACCTGATTCCATGGTGAGAATGACTGCAACTGCAGATGCCAAACAAATCATTGTGACTCTCGCTAACACTTATAGACCGGGGCGTGGGCGAGCTGGTTCCAGCCATTTTGGTTTAGTATCTATGCAGCGAACGATTGCCGCCGTAGGCGGAAACATGACACTGGATAGCGCTGACGCCCGTTGGTCGATTACTTTCCATGTCCCCGTCTGAAAGGTTTCGTCGTAAATATGAATTCCGTGATCTCTCTTATGCTTACCGTTAGCCTTGTGGCAGGATCCCCCGTAACAGTCGAGGTACCTCCCGCTGAGAGGAAACCGGTGACTCATACATACCAGATTATTAAGGACTGGCTGGGGTGCAGTAAAGGTCAAACCCATCCTTGGTGTAGTAAATGAGCGCCAGGATCCTCCTTGTTGATGATGATCCCGTAATCCGGGAATCCTTTCCGCTTTACTTCTCTAAAACCCCAGACCTAGAGGTTGTTGCCACCGCCGCGAACGGGCGCTGCGCGCTGACATGGCTCGATAGTCATACCTGTGACGTTGTGTTGTCCGATGTCCGCATGCCCGATATGGATGGAGTCGAATTACTGAAACAGACGAACAGTTTCGATGAACCACCTGTTTTTGTTGTGATGACAGCTTACGACACTGACGACACGATGATTACTTCTCTTGCGCGTGGGGCGTCCGGGTACGTCATTAAAGGACAACCTCCGCAGGTAATTATTCAGGCACTCAGAGATGCGCTTAACGGAGGGACCAGTCTCTCACCCCAATGCGTGAAACGGCTGGTAGCTCAATCCCCGTGGGGACGGTTTGTCGAACGAATGGCACACGCTTCATTAACCGATAATGAGGAAGCTGTCATGGAATTGTTGCGCCGAGGAAACAGCAATAGACAAATAGCAAAAGAGTTATTTTATTCTGAATCCTATATAAAGAAAATAGTGTCTTCTCTTCTGAAAAAAATGGACTGTAGCTCTAGGGCGGAACTTATAGCTCTCCTGAACTGAGCTAATTGTTTCGGCGGAGTACTTTCGCTGTCTGGAAAAAGGCTCTTGGCGTCAGCTAGAAGTCACGAAGAAGACGACCACTACAGCCACGAAGCCTGTGCAGTCCGCATTCTGCCAATCCGCAAGCCGCGGCTACGTCAAGAAAGTGACAGTCGAGGTAGATCATGTAAAAGTCGTCTTCAACGTGGCCTTCGTACGCGTACATGCGGAACATTCCCCAGTAGATGTCGCGGATCGCTTGGGCGCCGCTTGCGTGCGGGTCGTTAGTGCGTTGGTTGCGAAACATCGGTTCGATTGCCGTGGTCATGGCCCCCTTTGCGGGGTCGTCAATAGCAATGTCGAACACACGAACGAGCGTCAGGGGATTAACCAGCAGAAATAAAAAGTAATACGGTTGCCTATTCGAACACTTTGGGTTATTGTGTGAAAATCATATAAAACGACCGCGACACGCAAGGTGGAGCAATTGCTTTTCGACGCCACCGTGATCCCACGCAAGCCACACCAGGTGATGCCTGGGGTGGTGCATCTACCTGCGTTTTTCACCTCTGATGAGCAGCGGGAAATCATCGAACAAGCGCGCGAATTAGCGAGGTCGGTTGCCGACACGCCGGTGGCGATGCGCCAACCACGGGTAGGCAAAGGGCAGATGGATGCGTGGATGCTGTCGCTCGGGTGGTTCTGGGCGACGAATCCGTACCGCATGCTGCAGGAAGTCGATGGATATCAGGTACCGCCGGTGCCGGAGAATTTCCAGCGGATCGCAGGGGAGGTGATGGATCGGGCACGCGAGATTGACCCGCGGGTTGGTGAGACTCCACGTGTGGAAACGGCGTTAGTGAATTTCTACCCGCCGGGCAAAGGAATGGGTATGCACGTCGATGCGGAGGAAGAATCTGAGAACGCGGTGGTCAGCCTGTCGTTCGGTCAGGACTGTGTGTTTCGCATCGAGGGGCACGATATTCTCCTCATGTCCGGGGATGCCCTCGTGTTCGGTGGCCCAGCCCGCCGCGCGAGACATGGCGTGCTGGGGGCGAAGAAGGGGACGTCGGCGCTGCTAGAAGGAAGACTCAACATCACGATGCGGCAAATGGAGAAGTGATGATCGCACTGCTTGGAGTCTGGTTCGCGGCAATCGTCAGCCCAGGTCCGGACCTGTTTCAGATCATCCGGGTTGGCGCGAAGAATCGACGGGATGGCATCCTGTGCGCGCTCGGCATCATGCTGGGCAACACGGTGTGGATCGTCGCGTCGCTGGCGGGTCTGAGTGCGTTGATTCAAGCGTTCCCGGAGATCCTGTCGGTGCTGCAGATCGTCGGTGGCGCCTACTTGTTGTGGATGGGCATAGGCGCGATTCGGGCGAGTGACCCGGAGTTGCCGGAAGCGCAGCAGGTGAGCAGACCGTTCCTCACCGGTGTGGCGACGAACCTGTCCAACCCGAAGGCCGTCCTGTTTTTCGGGGCGATCTTCGCCCAGTTCGCACACGTGGGCTGGTGGGCGGCGCCGTTACTGATCGTCACCGGCATCGCCTGGTTCGTCGGGTTCGCACTGGCAGTCCGCGCGATGGCCTCCAAGATTGAGCGTTACGGCAGGTGGATCGACGTGGTCACGGGCGTCATCTTTATTCTTCTGGCCACATGGATGCTGTGGGAGGGCCTACACTTCGGCGCATGAGCGAACAAAAGGTTGCAGTAGTCACAGGTGGTTCCGCGGGTATCGGCGAGGCGACGTGCCGGGCCCTTGCCGCCGACGGCTGGAAGGTCATCGTGGCGGCTCGGCGTCTGGAGAAGTGCCAGGCGATTGCTGATGACATCGGCGGCCGAGCAATCCACCTCGACGTGACGGACCCGGCCAGCGTGGCAAAACTCAACGAGCTAGAGCGCGTGGACCTGCTGGTCAATAACGCGGGTGGTGCAAAGGAGACCGACTACCTGCGGGATGCGGATGACGCGGACTGGGAGTGGATGCTCGAGACCAATGTGATGGGCACGATGCGGGTCACCAGGGCGTTGTACCCGCAGATCAAGGCATCGGAGGGACTGGTGGTCAACATTGGATCGGTCGCGGGCACGGACGCGTACAAGGGCGGGTCCGGCTACAACGCGGCGAAGTACGGCCTGCGGGGTATGACCAGGGCGATGCGCAGGGAGGAGGCGGAGAACAACATTCGTGTGTGCGAGATCGACCCGGGTCGGGTGAAGACCGACTTCTCGCTGAACAGGTTCGGCGGCGACGAGGAACGTGCGCAGAAGGTTTACGAGGGCAACGTGAACCTCACCGCCGAGGACATTGCGGAGGCGGTGCGGTGGGTGGCGAGCCTGCCGAAGCGGGTAAACATCGACACAATGAGCATCATGCCGGTCGATCAGGCGGACCGATAGACTGTCCGGCATGCATATGGACGTGTCGATTTCGGGCGAATCAATCAAGCTCGGACAGTTCTTGAAACTGGCCAACCTGGTGGAATCCGGTGGTCACGCGAAGGAAGCGATTGCTGGGGGAGAGGTGCTGGTCAACGGTGATGTGGTCACCTCGCGGGGGCATTTGCTTCACGACGAAGACACCGTCTCGATCGGCGACGCCTCCGCAACAGTGATGGCGGACTCGGACGGTGACGATTACTTCGATGAGCGCACCGCCAACGACGATTTCGATCCGGAGAAGTGGAGGAACATGTAATGCCTGCATTCGAGGGCAAGGATGGCATGCCGTTTTGGCAGGACCTGATGACCACGAACGTGCTGAAGTCCACGCACTTCTACAGCAACGTATTCGGCTGGGAGATTGTCGACGGGACTGCCCGCAAGGATGGGCTGCCGGTGGCGGGCCTGGTGTCTGGTAAGGCGGACGGTTGGGTGACGTCATTTATGGGCGGCGGCGAGGTGGAGAAGCTCGGCGGGCGCATCCTGAGCGCGGACGACGAGCTGACGCTTTGTGAAGACCCATCCGGTGGCCTGTTCGGCCTAATGGATCCGGAGGAGCGCTTCGTCGCAGCAGGTGAGCCAGGGGTGCCGGTGTGGTACGAGTTGGTGACCACGGACCAGGCCACCATCGATTTCTACGGCGACCTGTTCGACTGGGAGATCCGCGAGGAAGACGGCTACTTCCTGGCGTTCGAGGACGGTGCGCCGTTCTTGGGCATGTATGTCGGGGAGGCGGCGTCGTGGGTGAGTTACTTCGGTGTGGAAGACCTCGAGGCGGCGTGCAAGGCGGTCGAGGCGCACGGCGGCACGGTGCTCGTCGGGCCTGGCCAGGGCGCGTTTGGGCCGATGGCGGGCATTGCGGACCCGAATGGGGCGCAGTGCTTCATCGTCGAGGTTGACGTGCCGACGTTCGAGGAGATCAGCGAAGCGGACTCTGTGCTGTGAAACGTGTAGGGGCGGCGCTGCTGGTGGCGTCGTTGAGTTTCCCGCTGAGTGCCTACCACGTGGACCCGTCGTACAACAGGGACCGGACGGGTCTTGCTGTGGTGCATCCGGACGGGCGCGTGTCCATTTCGCCGAAGGCGGAGGAGGCCCGGCCGGCGCTGTCGCTGGCGAAGCTCTATCTGGGCTACTACGTGCTGTACAACGGCACGAAGGCTGAGAAGAAGCAGGTGGAGGAGATGATTGCCTCCTCTGATGACGGGATTGCCAGCACGTTGGATGCGAAGTATCCGGAGGCGATCGATCAGATTGCCGAGGACTTTGACTTGAAGCAGACGGCACGTGGTGTGTCGTGGGGGAAGTCGCAAACTTCGGCGCGGGATCTGGCCACGTTCATCGCGTCGATTGTGTGGGACCCGGCGGCGAAACCGCTGTTCGCGGGCATGGAGAAGCAGACCGCGGTGGCGTCGGACGGTTTCATCCAGGGGTTTGGCACGGCCCGGTTGAAGCGTGTGAAGGGCTCGAAGATGGGTTGGTCAGACGACCGGGAGAGTGCGACGGGCTCGGTGTCCTGGGGTGAGATCGGCAAGGAAACGTGGGCGGTGGCCGCACTGACGTACGGCACCGCCTATGAAAACACGGTGGATACCAACGTGGGTATCAACCAGGTCAACGACGGAGATGCTCCGCGACATCCTGCACTCGACGGCGGATTTCTGCCGGTGTGGAAATGAACCCCTTGGCGTAGTACTCGGTGCCTTCGAGCCCTGAACCTGCCGGGACCTGCACGAATCCCTCTCGGTTGGTGGTGGGGAAGGTGAAGACGTAGTCGTCGGCGGTGGGGGCTGGGGTATCCCCAAGCACCCAGGCGGTGACGGGGCCGGGCAGTTGGTCGACGGCGCGTTGGGCGTCTTCGGCACGGTCGACGTCGAGGATCGTCGTGCCGGAGAGTTCAGCGGCGGCGGCCACGTCGGGGCGCCACAGCATCTCTTTGGCATTGTCGGGCCCGTCCCACACGGAGACGGCCCACGCGCCGGTCGGGTTGCTCGGCTTGAACACAACACCGAGCTCATGCTTCTCGACGACCACCTCACCCGACCACTTCGTCGCCGGCATCGCATGATCCACCGCACTGCCAAGCATGAGCATGGCGGCGTGTGTGATCCTGTCTGGAAGGAGTGCCAGGTAGTTCGGGCCGTCCTCGTAGGTCGCCTCGATGTAGGAGGCGAGCTGCTCCAACTGCAGTTCCGGCGGCAGGTCGCGCTTGACGCCACCGACGTTGAAGTTCGGGTCACCCTGTTCGTTGAGCGGGTATTCCTCTACCAAATCGTCACCCTGTCCTCGGGCTCGATCCACATCTTGGAGCCCTTCTCTACGTCGAAGGCGTCGTAGAACTCGTCGATATTCGCAGCGATGACGTTGCAGCGGAACTCGTTCGGGGCGTGCGGGTCAATGGCCAGCAGCTGTGCCGCCATCTCCGGACGGGCCTTGGAACGCCACACGCGAGCCCACGCGTAGAACAGGTTCTGGAAGCCTTCGCGGGTTTCTTCGAGGCCCTTGTCGGCGAGGTATTTCTTGTACGCCACGACGGCGATGCCGAGTCCGCCAAGGTCACCGATGTTCTCGCCGAGGGTGAACTCGCCCTTCACTCCAGAGGTGTCGGTGCCCTCCAGGACGGATGGGACGAGCCCGTTGAACTGCTCGACCAGTTTGGAGGTGAGTTCCTCGAAGTTGGCGCGGTCCTGTTCGGTCCACCAGGAGTTGAGGTTGCCCTGGCCGTCGTAACGCGAGCCCTGGTCGTCGAAACCGTGGCCGATCTCGTGGCCGATCACCGCGCCGATCGCGCCGAAGTTCTGGGCGGCGTCGGCATCGGGGTCGAAGAACGGCGGCTGCAGGATCGCGGCCGGGAAGGTGATGTCGTTGACTACCGGGTTGTAGAACGCGTTGACGGTCTGCGGGCTGGACACCCACTCGTCGCGGTCGGATGGCTTGCCGATCTTGCCCAGCTGGTAGTCGTGCTCAAACGCGGCACCGCGGCGCACGTTCTCGACGAGGTTGTCCGTGAACTCCAGGCCTTCGTAGCTGCGCCACTTGTCGGGGTAGCCGATCTTGGAGTTGAACTGGGAAAGCTTCTCCGCGGCCTTCTTCTTGGTTTCTTCGCTCATCCAGGGGAGGTCGGCGATGCGGGTGCGGTAGGCGTCGATAAGGTACTGCACCAATTCCAGCATCTGCTCCTTGGACTGCGGCGGGAAGTGGCGCTTGACGTATTCGCGTCCGATGTCCTCGCCGATGAGGGATTCTGCGAGGGCCACGCCGCGCTTCCAACGGTCGCGCTGCTGGGTCGCGCCGGAAAGCTTCTTGCCGTAGAACTCGAAGTTTGCCTTTCCGATCTCCTCGCTGAGCACGCCGGCGCGGGAGCGCAGGATGTTCCACGCAGCCCACAGCTGCCAGTCGGCGAGCGTTTCGCGGCGCAGCATTGCGTCCAGATCCGCGGTGTAGGAGGGCATCATGTCGATGACGCGGCCGTCGGGGAGGCCGGAGGCGCGCAGCATCTTCTGCACCAGCGGCGGCATGTCCGAGAGTTCGGCCGGGTTGTAGGTGGCGATCGCGTCGCGCGACTTCACCACATCCCAGTGGGAGTCTGCCAGCGCCTTCTCCACGTTGATAATGCGCTGTGCGGCGATCTCCGGGCTCAGCCCCAGCAGGTACTTCGGGGCGAGGAACTCGAGCATGCGCGCGACGTGCTTCTCATAGTCAGCGAGCGTCTGTGCGTGTTGTTTCTCGTGGTAGTAGGCCTCGTCGGGAAGCCCAAGCCCCGATTGCACGAGGTACGGGACGGAATCCTCGCCCTGGGAATCCTTCTCCACCCAGTAGGTCAGCGGTGCGCCAATGCCTGTGCGCTCCAAGAGCCCTAACTTTTCGACGAACTCCTCAACGCTCGCCACCTCAATCAACTCCAAGTCGGCGTTGAGGGCGTCGATGCCTGCAGCGTTGACCGCATCCACGTCCATAAAGGAGGTGTAGAGGGCGTTGCCGTCCGCAAGAATGGCGTGGACATCTTCCTCCGCCTTATCGCGCAGGGCGTAAAACGCGCCGTCAATGCCGCGGTCAGCGGGGATTTCGTGGTTGGCGACCCACTCGCCGTTTACTACTTCAAAGAGGTCATGCATGCCACCATGCTACGGAATTGGCACCTGGATCGGGGCCAAAGATTGCTCAATAATCCAGTTGGATGCCTCCCGCTGCTGGCCGAGGGTGTAGCTGCCGTGCAAACCAATGTCGTGGAAGACAGCAAACGCGCCCAACCCGAGGGAACGGAACAGGTTGTTGAACTCCCCGAACGGGATCTGCCCCGCAGCCACGTTGGTACGCATCGCCGGGGAGACAAGACCACGGTGCGCCTCGTTCATGTTGCACACCAGGTCACCGGCGTTGCAGATCTCTAGCACGCGGGGGCCGAGCTCGCCGTAGCCCTCCGGGAGCGGGCCGAGGGACCCGCGTGCGTGGGGGGAGGTGCCGTGGGACAGCACCGCACCGTTGTCGCCCTGGTACGGGTTGGCAAACAGTGCCACACCCGAGACCTTCTCCGGCGCGATCGGGCCGCGACCGTGCGCAATATCACTGGTCAAGCGGGCGGCGATGTCGGCGCCGAGGGAGTAACCGGTGAAGGAGAAGCGGGCGTCCGGGCACGCATTGGCTAGGCGGGTGACAGTTGCACGCGCCTTGTTGTAGCCAGTGGCGGACGCCTGCTTGTACGGGGTAGCCGCGAACGGGGTGGAGCGGTACGAAACCCAGACTGGATCGATCTCGCCGGCGGTGCCGAGCTTGGTCAGGATGCCCGTCATGAACACGTTGCCACCGTGCGGCACGTAGTCCGGGATCCCCTCAGCCGTGTTCGCCCCGCCCGGCACCGCAACCAAGTAATGCGCGGAGCACCCCTGCTGCTTGAAGGGCTGTGCTTCCGCAGTGGTGGTTGCGGTGGCGATGACGCTGAGGGCAGCGACGCAGGCTGCGAGAACATTTCTGAGTTTCATGACATGTGCATCCTAACCCTGCTCGTCAGGGTTTCGCACCTTCATCGGTCCGGGGGTGTACAGGCCGGAACGTGTGGTCACCTCGGTGTCCACGTGCGCCAACTCGGGAACGTCGCCGACAGAGTTGCGGCGCGGCTCGTACTGCGCCACCGAACCCCAGTCGCGCTGCCAATCGTCCTTGAGGTAGCCCGGGATCTCATACGAGGTGTTCACGGCCTCCGCAGGGGCGAGCGCGCCGCCGCCGAGGAAGTCCATGAAGCCAGAGAGCTGCTGCTTGCCCGGGGCGTCCGGCATGATGCGGAACTCCGGAATCTCCGTCACGCCGTTGGCGTGGAAGAACGGGCGCTGGCAGGGGTATTGGAACGCGACGGTCCAGTCGAGCAGGCCCGGGGTGTCGGAATCGAAACGCTCAGACAGCGGGATCAGCTTCGGATTGCGCAGCGGGGTGACCGCCAACCAGTCCTTCTCCGCAAGGGAGGTGTCCTCGCCGACGAGACGCACCACGTTCGCCTCCTCCGGCAGGTCCGCCAGCGGGAAGCGCAGGTTACGCCACAGCGGGGTTGGGCCCTGGTCCAGCATCTCTACCTCGCCGAGCTTGCGCACCACACCGTCCTTGTTGGTGCCGTACTCCAGCTTCAGCTCGGTGCCTTCCTGCTCCACGCCATTGATGTCGTGGTGGGCGATGCGGCCGGCGACGGAGGTGACCAGGAGAGGGCGGTCGTCGCTAAGCTGCGGCAACTCGTACCACGTGGTCTCGAGCGACGCGGACTGCTTCGGCTCATCATCGAAGGTGCCGGCAACCGGAATGCGGTTGTAGTCCAGGCCGAACGGCAGGCGCACGGTCGAGCCGTTCACGCCGCGCATCGACTTCGGACGGTTGCCCTGGGTGTTCACACGAGAGGTGGACTGGGCTTCGTCGGAAGCGGGATCGACGTCGGCGGTGTCGTCGTCAGACTGTGTGTCGCTCAGCGTGCGGTCCGAAGTATCGGCCGTCTCCGAAGCGATGAACGCCGGCACGCCGTCCGGAGTGAAGCCGATGTTCTTGCCCGCATCCAGGGACTTGCCCAGCGGAACGCCGCCGACGGGGGTGAGGAAGGACTCGTTCGTGTCGTCCTCCAGAAGCACGTCGCCGCCGAGGGCACACACGTCGCCCTTGAACGACTTCACGTTGCCCATACCCACCGAATACGCCGGGGCCTGGGAGACGAACGACTTCACAAACGTCAGGCACGAGAACGTCACCATGAGGATCGCAAACACGGCGATCGGCGCAGCCATCACGCCCGACCAACGGGTGCTGATCGCGCGCGGGCCGCGCATCGACTGCACTACACCAATTGCGAACACCACCAGGGCGCTCGCCAGCACCACAGTGTTGGCCTCGATGGCCTTGAACTGCACAGTGCGGTCCCACCACGGCACCGCGAACGAGGACACGTACCACCACGCGTTCCAACCCGCCAGGGTAAACGCCATGAGGAACAGCACCGCAGCCATAGCGAACGTGCGGTTGCGGTCCGACTTCATCGCAATCCGGGAGAGCACCACCGCACCCACAGCCGCGATCGCACCGCCGAGACCCGCGTAGATGCCGAAGTGGTGCGTCCACTTCGTCGGGGTGAACAGCAGGAAGAACGTCGCCATGCCAAGGATCAGCATCATGCGCTTGGTCGTGCCGGTGGTCTTGTCGCCCTTCGCCAGCGCCCACAGGATCAGGCCGGTGCACAGCAGCAGCACGAACATGGGGAAGCGGCGCGACATGGAGCCGTCGACGGTCTGCTCTAGAAGCGTTGCGTAGCGGGTCCACTCCTCAAACCAGCTCAGGGCAGGGCCGACCTCGGAGCGCACCTTCGTCGCCTCGAGCACGGTGGCCAGAGTTTGGTCGTGGAACACCGGCACCATCACCGCCAGGCCCGCGCCCATAAACGGCGCGACGTAAGAAATTCGGGGCTGCGGGCGCGAACCGATCATGCGCAGCACCGCAGGCAGCGAAATCAGGAACACGCCAACCGCTGCGAGGCCGGTCGGGCCGCACGCCAGGGTAAACGCGGCGGTCACGGTGCCCCAGGCTGCCGGGGTGAGACGGTTCGTGGCAATCGCGCGCTCGAACAGCGCCCAGGTAGCCATCAGGCCAACGGCGATGATCGGCTCCGGGCGGGTGCCGTTGTTGTACGGCAACCAGAACGCCAGGAACACAAACGCCGCCGTCCAGTGGGCGACCCTGCGCTCGGCGACCTCCGGGCCCAACTTCGGCAGGATCTCGCGCGACAGCAACCACCACGTGCCAAGCGCTGCAAACAGGGCCGGCAGGCGCATCCACATCGACGCGGTGGTGACCTCCGACAGCAACGACAACACGTCGTAGAACGGGGAGCCGAACGGGGCCTCCGGCACGCCGTACCAGCGGTAGTAGTTGGCCATGTAGTCCGTGTTCGCGGCCACGCGCGCCATGGTCAGCAGGAAGCCATCATCGGAGGTGTTCGCGCCGAAGATGTGCCAAAAGCCAAGGACACCGGCCACGACGCCGTCGAGAGGCTGCAAGCCCTTTGCTTGTCGACGACGATAGCGCGCCGGCCCATCCAACTTCCGCAACGCCCACAAACTGACCAGGGCGCTCAGCAGGCCGCCCCACATCGCAATGTTTTTGATCAGCGTCGGGGAGGACGTGAAGCGGGAGTTGATGTTCATGTGGGCGGCAAGGCCGTCGTCGATAAGCGACTGCTTATTTTCCAACTCCGTGTACATACCCGTGACCTGCGGGCGGTAATCATCCTCGCTGGTCTCCGAGTGAGACGTGCCGGGGATCTCAACCGTCGTTTCCTCGTGCGTCACGCTGACGTGCAGCTGCGCGCCGTCGGGGAGGTTGCGGACCTCGGCCGGGGTGAGCTCGAACAGCACGTCATTGAGGGAAGTCACCACCAGGCCACCGCCAGGGGCAGTGATAAACAGGCCACGGTCCGTCGCCTTATTCGACGACTCCGGCAACGTACCGAAGATCAGACTCTGGCCCTCACGCAGTTCGCCGACGCTGTTGGCCGGCACCGTGACCTCAAGGTCCTGCGGAGCCAACGAAATCAGCGGCGCGTTGATCGAACCAACCGTGTCGTTCTGCGGCCACGACACGCTCGCCTCCGTCTGCTTCACCGGCAAAAACGGGGTGAGCAGCAGAAGCACAAACGCGATGAGACCAGAAACGGTCGCAATAAGACGAGTAGATCCAGTTTTCACTCCGGTCACCTTACTTCCTCACCGCGACAGCAAACGGTCCGATGAACTTCACGTCCCAATTCGCCTTGTCAAACGCCTCCGGGTTGAAGAACAACCCCTGGTAGCGCACGTTCGGCTGGCTTGGGTAAATGTCGTGGGCGATGTGGGTCTTAAAGTCAGAATCCTCACTGCCGCGGAAAATGAAGGCAGTCGGCGGCTCCCACTGACTGTTGTCGATAGCCTCCGTGAACTTCTTCGGGTCGTCGTAAGAAATCTGTGACCACGACTCCAGCTCACCGTTGCGCTGCTCAAACTCGCCGAGCGGGTTAGCGTAGTGGCTGGTAAACGCGTTGAAGCCGAAGAACGGCTGGAAGGCCATGAAGTTGATCTCGTCGGTGTAGATCACCGCCTCGTTCTTCATGTGGCCGTGCTCCTCGATGTAGTCGGCGATCTCGTTGTAGAACCGGCCCGCATCCGCCGGGAAACGGTCTGCACGCTCGCCGTAACCATCCGTGTCGGCGTAGGCCTGGTCGATGTACGCCTCGTTCTTCACCGCAATGTGCTGCACCATCTGCAGCGACGCCACCGCCACCAGAACAATCGCCACCACGTTCAGGGCGGCCTTGTTCTTCACCTTCCGCTCCAACCAGGTCAAGCGGAAGTTCGCTACCGCAATCACGCCGAGGGTGGCAAACAGCAACACAACCAGCACCTCGAGGCGGAAGCCCAGCAGGGAAGTGCCCAGGAGGGTGATCGCCATGGAGGCGAGCGCCCACACGTAGCTCACGCCAATCGCCGCGCCCAGGGAGGCGATCTCCGGGTCGCGGAACCGCACGATAAGTCCAATGAGGCCGAACAGGCACAGCAGGCCTACCAGGGACAACGACAGGAACGGGAGGGCAAAGTAGGTGCCCTCGATGGGCAGGAAGTGGTTCGCGGTAGATTTCAGCGCCTCGTCACCGGTGACTACACGCCAGATGTACGGACCCCACGAGATCGCAGCGATGGCCATGGAGGCGAACCCGACGATGAACAGGTGCTTCAGCGGGGTCAAGGTGCGCTCGCCGGTGAAGAACATCACCACCGCGATCACCACGACCGTCAGCGCGCCAATGGCGGTGAACAGCGTGTAGAACGACGCGGAAATGCCCAGGTAGATCGTCAACGCGGCGGTGGCTGCCCACGAGCCACTCAGCGCCCTGTGGGCCCATACCGCGGCGGCTGGAAGGAACATCGCCACGATTGCCGCGTAAGGCTCCTCTGGGACTTCCGTCAGCACGATCGCGGTGGTCACCACGGCAATCGCGGTAGCAACCGGCAGGGAACCGACGAGCCTGCGCCAGATCGGCGTCAGCATCGCCGCACCCGCCGCCAGGGTGGCAATCGCGTACGGCTGGTACACCTCCCAACCGTCCATACCCAGCACGTTGGCCACGCGCCCGCCAACCCAGAACCAGCCCATGGGGTAGAAGGTGGGCAGGTCCTTGTACGCCATGTCCGCGTGGCCCAGGTTTTCGGTCATGCGGGACAGGAACTGCGTCCTAAACCCCTGGTCAACCTGGATGCCGTCGAGATACAGCTTGGTGGCAGACAGTGGAATGCCAAGCGTTGCGACGACCAACCCCGCCGGCACCAACGCCATCACCGCCGAAATGATCCAGTGCTTCTTCCCGCGCGTCCACAGCACCGCCAGCACAGCGGCGATGCCCAACAGGACGAACGACACACCGGTGGCCAACGACCTGGTCACCATGGAGGTATTGAACGCCGGCAGCGAGATCTGGTGCAGCACAAACCACGCAGCAAGCGAGAGAATGCCGCCTGCGAGCCCCGCCGCGACGGTACGGACGGCTGCCTGCCCCGGTGACAGCTCGTCGGGATGATAAGCGGTAGTCATGCGTAATAGTGTCGCATACGCTGCCGACACTCACCCCACGCCACGTTCCGCCAGGTACATCAGGATTGCCCGCACGCGCCTATTGTCCTCGTCCGGAGTGAGCCCCAGTTTGGAGAAAATGCTGGACACGTGCTTCGCCACCGCCGCACCGGAGAGGTAGAGCTTGCCCGCGATCTCGCTGTTGGATAGGCCTTCTGCCATGAGTTCGAGCACCTCCACCTCGCGAGGGGTAAGTGTGGTCAGCCAGCGTGAGCTCGCCGCCATGAGTGCGCCCGCCACGTCCGGGTCGATGACCACGCCGCCACCTGCCACGGTCTCGCAAGCCTGGATGAAGTCCTTCACCTCGGCGACGCGGTCTTTGAGCAGGTAGCCGGTGCCGCCGTCGCCGCCGGAGAACAGTTCCCGCGCGTAGGCAGGCGCGACGTATTGCGATAGCACCAGCACATTCACCGGGCCGCGTTTGCGTAGTTCCAGGGCGGCTTGGAGGCCGTCGTCACGCATGTTCGGCGGCATGCGCACGTCCGTGATCACCAGGTCGGGCCCATACTTATCGACGACCCCCAGCAACCCATCCGCACTCTCCACCTGCGCCACAACCTCGTGGCCGCGCCGGGTGAGCAACCCTGCAACACCCTCCCGCAGCAGCGCAGAGTCGTCCGCGATAACGATCCTCATGGCGCAATCCCACTTTCTCCTCGGAACAACAGCAACGGAATACGTGCGGTGACGGTGGTCGGCCCACCGTCCGGCGAGTGCAGCTCCATCTCACCGCCGAACGCCGCGATGCGTTCTCGCATGCCATCCAACCCACCGCCGGGTGTGATGCGTGCGTTGCCGCCGCCCTGGTCAGTGACGGAAACATTCAGGGTGTGGTCGCAGGTGACCAGCACGCTGACCGGTACATGTGGTGCGTGCTTCGCGGCGTTGGTTAAGGCTTCGGTGGTGAAGAAGTAGGCGGCGGCGGTGACGGAGGCGTCGATACGCGGCAGCTCGTGCGGGGCACGGACCGTGACATGCGGGCCGTGCTGTGCGGCGGCGGTCTCGATCGCGGCAACCAGCCCGTGGTCCGACAGTTCCCGCGGGTGGATGCCACGTACGGTGCGGCGGAGTGCGTCGAGGCCGTTGTGGAGGTCGCGGGCGGCGTCGTCGAGAAGCTGCGATTCAATGTTCAACCTTGCCTCACCCAGTTTCATCGCGGCGGCCACAAAGTATTGCTGCGCGCCGTCGTGCAGGTCGCGCTCGATGCGCAGCCGCTCCACCTCATACGCCTCCGCGATCCTGCGCCGCGAAACCGTCAGTTGGTGGATTTTGGTGGCAGCTCGCTCCTCGTGTTTATGTCGCCGCATGGCCCCGAGCGTAGCCAGGTAGAGCTAGCACTACCCATATTCGGGACCCAGAGCCATAGTGCTTATCGACGACCACCTGTGGAATAGACACCATGCTTGAACTCAACGACATCACGAAGTCCTTCACCCAACAACGGGTCCTCGAAGGCATCAGCCTGACGGTTGGAGGCGGCGAATCCGTCGCGATCATGGGACCCTCTGGCTCCGGCAAGTCGACCCTGCTGCACTGCATGTCCGGCGTGCTCGTGCCCGACGACGGTCAGGTGCGTTTCAACGGCCAGGACGTGTCGGCCATGAGCGACGCGGAACGCTCGCGCCTGCGCCTGGAAAACTTTGGCTTCATCTTCCAAGACGGCCAGTTGCTGCCGGAACTGACCGCCACCGAAAACGTCGCCCTGCCGCAGATCATGCGCGGGGTGTCGCGGGCCGAGGCGCATAACGAAGCCATCGACATGCTGACCCGGTTGGGCTTGGGGGCCTTTGTAGATCGGTACCCGGGGCAGCTCTCCGGCGGCCAGGTGCAGCGCGTGGCCATCGCGCGCGCGTTGGCCGGGCCGCCGTCGGTGGTGTTTGCCGACGAACCCACAGCGGCGTTGGACCAGGCCACCGGGCATGAGGTCATGCAGCAGATCGTTGCAATCGCGGAGAAGTTCGGTGTGACACTCGTGCTGGTCACGCATGACCCGAAGATCGCCGACTGGTGCAGCCGCCGCGTCGAAATCCGCGACGGCCTGATCCACTCGGAGGTGACACGATGAGTGCGGTGACGTTGATGCGCTCGGCGGTGTCGTCGACAAGCGAAGGGCGCTCGCAGCGGCAGATCGGCGAACGTTGGGTACGTGCGCTGTCGCTGGTCGCGGTGACCGTAGCGACGTGGATGCTGTGCACGCTCATGGGCGGCACCTGGATGTTCTTCGCCCGCGACCTGCACCCGCACGAGGCGCTCGTGGAAATCGCAGAGTCGATGGGCGGGCCGATTTCCACGGCGTATATCTTCCTCGCGCTGTTCGCGTGCGTGCTACTCGTGCCAAGCCTGTTGGGGCTGCTTACCCAAGCCGCACGGGCGAACCTCGGCGGACGCGAAGAACACCTTGCGGCGCTGCGTCTCATCGGCGCGACGGCCGGCGAAGTGCGCGGGATGATGATCCTCGAATCGCTGCGCCAAGCTCTGGTTGGTTTGGTGCTCGGCTCGGTGCTGTACGTGGTCACATGCCCCGCGTGGTCGCTGCTGACCTTCCAAGACAAACCCGTCGGCGCCTGGGAGATGCTCACCTGGTGGGTCATCCCCATCGCGTGGATCGTGGTGTTGGTACTAGCCGCGTGCTCAGTGTGGCTTGCCTTGCGACGAGTCGCCGTCACCCCTCTCGGCGTCACCAAGAAAATCCCGCCAAAGGGACAAAACATGATCACGCTGGTGCTGTCACTGGTTGGCGCGGTGGTGCTGTACCGCTACCTCAGCTCGCTGACTATCGCTCCGCAGGCAGACGCGTTGGAGTTCGGCGCCTTGTTGGTCGTGGCAGGCGGCGTCCTTACTGTCAACGCATTGATCGCCGTCGGCGTGATCCAACTCCTCGCACGCCTGAGCTACTGGGTCCCCGGAGCTGCGAATTACGTGGCCACGCGCCGGGTCGGCCGAGGCGCGAAAACCACCTGGAAGCGAGTGACCGCCCTGTACTTCGTGGCGTTCATCGGCGGCGTCGGCGCCTGGATCTCCGCAGTACCGGACATCGAGGACGAGCCCGCCCTGAAGATGATTACGGGTGATATTCCCTCCGGCGTGGTCATCACCGCCGTCTTCGCGGCGGTCCTGTTGGTGTCGTCCACGCTGCTCACCCAGGCACTGTCCGTGGTGGAGCAGAAGCAACTGACCAAATCGCTCTACTTCATTGGAGCGCCGGCCGCGTTCCACACCAAGGTTGCCGTGCGCGAGGTTGGGGTTCCCATGCTGGTGGTGGCCCTGCTGGGATTCGGCATGGGCAGCCTGATGGGCACCATCATGGTCATGGTTCACGTCAACGTGCTGGACAAGGTGGCCCTGTTCGGCGCGCTTGTTGCGGTCGCGCTGGTTGGCTGTGTCCTGGCGGTGGTGGGGACCGGTCGGCTTCGCGAGCAGGTGCTGATGGGGATGGGCCGCGCCAAGGACTAGAAAATAGTTCCCGGGGTGTGAACTATCTTCCACCAAGACGAAAACGACCTGCAGGGAGTGAATCTTTTGCAGGTCGTTTTTGAAGAAAGTTCCCCGGCTGGGAACTATTTTGGCGCTAGAAGTTCAGCTTGCTCATGATCGGCGCCGGGATCGCCTTCAGCACCAGGGAGATCGGGCCAAAGAGCTTGTGCACGAACACGGAGGACTTGCCGGCCAGGGCGGCCTCCACGGCAGCCTCGGCGACGTCTTCCTTGTTCACGGTCAGCGGGGCCTCGTCGAGACCATCGGTCATCTTGGTGCGCACCTGGCCCGGGCGTACCACGGTGACCTTCACGCCGCTGTCCTTCAGAGCCTCGCCGAGCTGCAGGTAGAAGCCGTCGATGCCGGCCTTCGCAGCACCGTAGACAAAGTTGGAACGGCGCACGCGCTGGCCCGCCACCGACGATAGGGCGATGATGTTGCCGCGGCCCTGGCGCTTCATCTCCTGGCCCAACAGCACACCGACCGACATCGGGGCGGTGAAGTTGATCTGCGCCGAAGCGACGGCGGCAGCCTGGTCCTGCCAGAGCTGCTCCTGGTCACCCAGGGTGCCGAAGGCGACGACAGCGACGTCGACCTCGCCGTCCTCAAACGCCGCATCGATCACGGCAGGGTGGGAGGCGAAATCCAGGGCGTCGAAATCGACCAGGCGTACATGGCCTGCGCCGGCGTTCTGGACTTGGGCGATGGCGTCGTCGATACGCGGGGAGTCCTTGCGCGCACACAGGGTGACGGTGGGGTTGCCGCCGCGGGAGACGAGCTCGCTGACAATCGCGAGCCCGATCTCACTCGTGCCGCCGAGGAGGAGGATGTGTTGGGCTTGGCCTACTGCGTTCAGCATGGGTACTCCTTAGTTGAGCTCAAGACGGCGGGACATGTCGGATGCGAACACGCCGGTCGGGTCGATGTCGCGGCGGGTCTTCAACCAGCCTGGCAGTTCCGGATACATCTTGTGGAACTTCTCCGCGCTGGTGCGGGATTCCTTGGCCAGGTAGAGACGGCCGCCGAACTGCATGACCTGGTCATCCAGGCGGTCGAGGAACTCGTTGAGGCCCGGACGGATTGGGAAGTCCACGCACACGTTCCAGCCCTTCATCGGGTAGGACAACGGTGCCTGGTTGCCTTCGCCGAACAGCTTGAACACGTTCAGGGCGGTGTAGTGGCCGGAGGACTGGATGTCGTAAATGATGTCCTTGAACGGCTCCACAGCGTCGGTCGGGACGACGAACTGGTACTGCAGGAAGCCAGCCTTGCCGTAGCCGCGGTTCCACTTCCCGATGAGGTCCAGCGGCTGGTAAAACTGCGTCAGGTTCAGCACCTGGTTCCGGGCGGGGGAGCCCATCATGTAGTACGCCTCGCCGATCGCCATCAGGGAGAGCTTGTTCATGGTCCAGGACGGGAAAATGTCCGGCACCGTCATCAACTGCGGGGCGTTGAACTTCAACGGGTCCTTAGCCAGCTTCGGGGCGAACTCCTTCAACTGATCCAAGGTGGCCAGCGAGCCGCGGGAGATGGTGGAGCGGCCCGTCTTCGGCGGTGCGGAGATCGCATCGAACCAAGCCGACGAGTAGGTGTAGTTCACCTCAGAGCCGTCGGAGTGCACCGCGATCGTCTCGTCGAGCGTGTTGGTGCGGTCGGTGTCCGCGATGAAGTAGGCGGTCTCCGTCTTGGTCATCTGGATCCGGGCGCGCAGGATGATGCCGGTCAGGCCCATGCCGCCAACAGTGGCCCAGAACAGCTCAGCGGTCTCGCCGGTCGGCTCCAAGTGCAGCACGCGGCCGTCCGCCACCAGCAGCTCCATGGACAACACGTGGTTGCCAAACGAGCCCGCAGAGTGGTGGTTCTTACCGTGAATATCCGGGCCGATCGCGCCACCGATGGTGACCTGGCGGGTACCCGGCAGCACCGGGACCCACAGGCCATACGGCAGGGCGGCCTTCATGAGTTGGTCAAGGCTCACGCCTGCGTCGACGTCGACAATGCCGGAGTCCGGGTCGATGGAGTGGATCCGGTTCAGCGGAGTCATATCGACGACCAAACCGCCACCATTCTGGGCGGGGTCACCATAGGAGCGGCCCAGGCCGCGGGCGATGACGCCGCGGCGCTTGTGCTCGGGCAGGTCCGCGTTCTCATCCGCGACCCGCTTGACTGCCTCCGCAATCGTGTCCACGTCAGGGGTGGACAGGACCTGGGCGGTGGACGGGGCGGTACGGCCCCATCCGTAGAGGGATTGGGTTGTCAGTTCCATGCCCACAACCCTACCGCCGGACTAGAGATCCATAATGCTACGAATCTCCGCGGGCAGTTCTTCTTGGCTCGAAATCACAGGCCCGTCGTGTTCGCGAAGAATCTCATAGATACGTGTGCGGCCTTTGGAGTCCACAAACGGCAGCTCCTCGGCCATCAGGCGCACCATGAAGTCGGACAGGGGGACGTCGACACGCTGTGCTGCCTCGTGGATCGCGTCCGGGTCATCACCTTTGTAATGCTTCCTCATGGCACATGAGCCTAGTAGGGTAAACGCCCGTGTCCTCGAACGCTTCCCTAAAACAGCAGCTCATCCCGTTTCTGGTCATCGGTATCGGCTGCGCTGTCATCGACTTCGGCATCACCAACACCCTCGACCAAGCCCTCGACGTCCAACGCGACCTGGCCAAGGCCGTAGGCTGGGTCTTCGGCACCATCTCCGCCTACGTGCTGAACTCCAAGTTCGCCTTCAACGCCAAAATCGACGCCAAAAAAGCCAGCGCCGTGTTCATCCTCTACGCCACCACCTTCGCGGTGCAGATGTTGCTGTGGAGGGTGACGGACGAGCCGCTGTCGTCGCTAGGCTTGCAAGATTCGTGGAAGAACGCCGTGTCCTTCGTCATCGCACAAGGCGTAGCGACGACTACCAACTTCCTCCTCCAGCGTTACTGGATCTTCCGCGGCACTAAGGGCGGCGAAAGTCCTCTCGCGCCCCCCGCCTAAGCAACTTCAGCCAATCGAGGAAGCCCTTCGGATCCTTCTTCTCCACCAGGAAGAACCACCCGAACCGGACAACCTCCTGCAACTGCATCTTCTTCATGCCGCGCTGATTAATGATGTAGCCACGGTTGCGGTACGTGAAATACCGCTTCGTCTCATTGTCCGGGAACTGCGCATGCGCCCGCCCACCCATAATCGGATGGAACTCGTCCGACCCATCCGGGTGCAGATAAAACGCCGTCAACGCCGTGCCATACTTCAGGCCCGACTGCGCCAGACGACGGTGGTACTCCACCTCATCGCCCCTGATAAACAGACGGTAATCCGGCACACCGATGCGCTCCATCGCCTTCGCCGAAATCAACGCGCCATTAAACAAACTGGCGTACTGCGGCAGAAAATCGCCCTGCAGCTCATCAACACGCCGGTGCCACGTCGTGCCCTGCCGCAGCGGAAACGCCAGCTTCTCCGGGTCGTTGATGTTCGCCACCACCGGCGACACCTCCGACAACTGATGCTTCTCTGCGGTTCGGTAGAGCTCTTCGAGGACGGTGTGGTCTTTCGGGCGACCATCATCATCCGCGCACCAAATCGCATCCGCTCCCAGCGCCAGCGCGTGCAGGAACCCATACGCGAAGCCACCCGCCCCGCCCAGATTGGTCTTGCTTGGTAGGTAGACGCCCTTGTCGTTGGCGAGCTCGTCGACAAGCACACGCACCGCATCCTCATCACCGTTATCCACCACAATGACCCAATCCACCGGATGCGTCTGCGACACCACCTGCTCCAACGAGTTCCGCAGCAGGTCAACACGCTTATGGGTCACAATCACGGCAGCAGTCGTACCGTTGCGATTCAAGGCAGTCATACATTTATTGTGCCCGAGGGATCCCAAACCGTCGTTCTTGCGTCTAATAACCATGACCAACCTACGAAACGGCATGAGTGTCGGACCAACCCACGGCCTCTTCTACGTGGCACACCTCCCACAAGGGCTGAAAACCGTCCGCATCAGCCAACACTTCCACATCCAAGCCGGCCTCCAACGCCCATTCGACACCGCTCAATCCGACGCCCGCCGCCACCCTAAAGGCATCATTTATCAAACACCCATTGCTTACCGCGCGGCTGCCCATGGAATCGAGAACCCAAGCTCGGTGGTGCTTGGATACAGCGCGTTGGCCCTATATGGGCTGCCCTACCTGGTCGAAGGGAAAGACACCGTGCTAATGAACCCTTCCGCCGAACGCAACCGACAAGGCAACATCCACCGCCCCTCAATCGTCCGACGCGGATGTAGAAAAACTGAAGTGTGGGACGTCAAAAACGGCAGCTATCCGCTACGCGTTGCCAGCCCCGCGGCTGCCACAGTCCAGGCGCTGAAAGAGATTCGCAAAATGGCTAAGGCGCAGCAGCCGAGGACGTTAGCCGGGCACAGCCTCGACATAGTTGAAGCAATCACGCTCCTCGACTGCGTGCAGCGTTACCTCGGTGTTGAACCACTATCGATCCTCCAAGCCAGCCCTGGAATCATCGACCAAAGGTGGGTTGCGCGGGCCCTAGCGGAATCAAGCAGTCTGGCGGATTCTCCGAAGGAAACCGAAATCCGCCTACTTGCCCAAATGGTGTGTTCCAAGCTGGGGCTCGAGCTAGAAGAACAGGTGGCTGTCTACAGGGGTAAGAAGATCCTCACGAGGTTTGACCTGGCCATTCCAGAGCTGAAGATCGGCATTATGTACGACGGGGCCCACCACAACTCCGCCACTCAATGGCACAAGGATGCTGACATCAACTCGGGGCTCACCATCGCCGGTTGGAGGGTGCTCCGGTTCACCTCCGCCAACGTGCACAAATTCGTTGACCTACTGACGGCGTTGATCACTGAGGTGCTCGCCGGGCGTTGAGGGATCTGGAGACGGACGTCCCTGACAAATTTTACAAAATCTGTCAGGGGCGATTTCTGACCTGCAAGTATGCGGCTGACTGACAGATTCCGCCGGACTTTGTCAGCCGACCGGCCGAGCGGGAGGCTGGAGGGCCCAACCAACACCTACCCGTGGAAGCGCTGCACCAGTTCTGCGACGTGGTCGCCGGCTTCGGGGCCTTCGTAGGCGCGGACGACGTCGGCAACCAGGCCGGCCTCCCTAATTTCGCCCTTGTCCACCCACAGCGCGGTGTTGCAGAGCTGCGCCAGGAAGTCGTTGGAGTGGGAGGCGAACACGAGGATGCCGGAGCGCTCGACCATTTCGGCCAACCTCACGCGGGCTTTGGACATGAAGGCGGCGTCGACGGCGCCGATGCCTTCGTCGAGAAGCAGGATCTCGGGTTCGATGGAGGTGACCACGCCCAACGCCAGGCGGACGCGCATGCCGGTGGAGTAGGTGCGCAGGGGCATGGAGAGGTAGTCGCCGAGTTCGGAGAATTCGGCGATGTCGTCCATTTTGGCTTTCATCTGTTTGCGGGTCTGGCCAAGGAACAGGCCGCGGATGATGATGTTTTCGTAGCCGGAGATTTCGGGGTCCATGCCGACGCCGAGGTCGAAGACGGGGGCGACGCGGCCGCGCACGTCGGCGACGCCGCGGGTCGGTTCGTAGATGCCGGACAGCAGTCGCAACAAGGTGGTTTTACCTGCGCCGTTGTGGCCGACGAGGCCGACGCGGTCTCCCTCCCTTAAATGCAGGTTGATGTCGCGGAGTGCTTCGACGACGACGGTGTTGGAGGCGTTCTGGCCGATTTTGCCGCCGGCCGAGGACATCATGGCCTTTTTCAGGGAGCGGGATTTGGCGTCGAAGATGGGGAAGTCGACGCAGGCGTTGTAGGTGTCGATGGAAACCATGTGTAACTCCTAGACCCAGTACGGCACGCGGAAGCGCCACTGTTTCATGGCCAGCAGGGTGATGAGTACGCCGACGATGGTGCAGGCGATGACGATGAGCCAGTGGTAGGCGGCGACGGGGTCGTCGATAAGCGGTGCTCTGACGATTTCGAGGTAGTGGAACAGGGGGTTGATTTCGGCGAGCATTGCACGCTTTTCGACGACACCACCCTGGTCCTTCAGCGTCCTCGTCGTCCATACGATTGGGGTGACGTAGAACAGGAGTTGGACGAGGGCTTCGAGCAGTGGGGCGACGTCGCGGAAGCGGGTGGCCACCATGCCAAAGAACATGGCGACCCACACGCCGTTGACCAGCAACAGGGCCATACCCGGGATGAATAGGAGTGTGTTCAGGGTGATGGGGATGCGGAAGATCAGCGCCAGGATCACCCAAATGACCATGTTGTGGGCGAGGAACAGCGTTTGGCGCCACACGAGCCGGTAGATGTGGACCGACAGGGCGGAGGGGAGCTGTTTGATCAGGCCTTCGTTTTCGATGAAGACGTTCGCGCCGTCTTTGATGCAGCCGGAGATGAAGCCCCAGACGATGAAGCCGACGGTGACGTGTGGGAGGAATTCGGCGACGTCGATTTGGAACAGCATGGAGTACAGCAGGCCGAGGGCGAGCGACATCACACCGGTGGCGATGGTGATCCAGAGGGGGCCGAGCGTGGAGCGTCGGTAGCGTTGTTTGATGTCTTGCCAGCCGAGTTGGAGCCAGAGTTCGTGTTGGCCCCAGCCGCGGATGAGGTCGTCGAATGCCCGCCGGAATGTTTTGGATGTTGATGGCGGGGTGTTTTCGCCAGGGGCGCTGGTCATCCGGGCGACGTCATCGCGCAGTTGTTCTACGTTATGCACGCAGTTCACCCTAGTGCACATGTTTCGTGCTCCCGAGCTGGCGGTGTGCGCTGTGTCGGACGTGCGTGCATAATTAGGGGCGTTCTTGCGTGAAGGAGGTCTGCCGTGGCTTATGACGTGTGGGGGGTCCGTGGGCTGTACGGGTCGTTGGGTGGCGGTTGGACGTATCTGAATGCGCATGTGTCGCCACAGGTGCCGGAGAAGGTTGCGGGGGCGGTTGCGCGGAGTTTCCGTAATGCTGCGTCGGTGCCGCCGCCGGAGCCGGTGTTGGGGTCGCATTCCCGGTCGGATGTTGGTTTGCCGGAGGGGGTGGAGTATCCGAAGGCGGCGCGGGTCGCTATTGCGGATTTGGCTGGGGTGATGCCGGAGCAGGTGGTGTTGGGGCCGAGTGTTCCGGCGTTGTATTCGGCGTTGGTGTCGGCGATGCGTCCGATGTTGCGGCATAACTCGTCGATGGTGCTGAATCCGGTGGATCGTCCGGTGTTGTCGGGGCGTTTGCAGCGCGCTGGCGTATCGACGACCTGGGCGCAGGCCGATCTGGCTACCGGCGATTTGCCGGCGTGGCAGTACCGCGACATTGCGGACGGGTCGACGCGTTTGGTGTCGGTGCCGGCGGCGCATCCGGAGTTGGGCAACGTTGTGGGCGTTGCGGACATTGTGGAGGCGGTGCGTGAGAAGTCCCGGGCGTGGGTGCTTGTGGATGCGTCGGCGTACGCCCCGTACCGTCCGTTGGATTTGGATGCGTGGGGTGCCGATATCGCTGCGGTGGACATGGCCCAGTTTGGTGGCCCGGAGATCGCGGCGTTGATTTTCCGTGACGCGGCGATGTTTAAGCGTTTGGACCGTGAGGCTCTCGAGTTGGAGGTGTCGCCTGGTCTTGCTGGTGGTGTGCCGGCTGTGGTGGAGCATTATGCGTCGTTGGTTGAGGGGGCGGCGGGGAGGTCGTCGAGACGCAATCGCTTGAAGTATTCGATGGGGGAGACCGCCGCGTACTTGAACGGGCTGCGGGATGATCTGCATACGTTTTTGGGCACGCTGCCTGCGGTGCACATTGTTGGTGTGACGGGCGAGGCGGCGGAGGACGCCCGTGTGGAGCGCATCCCGCGCCTGGCGTTCGGTGTGCGAGGCGTGCCGTCGGAGACCGTGCTGAATCGCCTGGTTGCGCACGGTATTGTGGCTGCTCAGACGACGCAGACACAGCTTCTCGACGACATGGGCGTCGCCGACATGGGCGGCGCCGTCACCATCGCCATGTCGCCCTTTAATACCCAGAACGACATCGAGCAGTTGGTACGCACAGTCGCCTCGCTGGCGTAGCCTCGCTCCGCTCGGTTACGCGATCAAAAGGATTTTTCCGGTGTTGTCGCCGGAATCCATGTGGTCGTGGGCCTTGGCGGCGTCGGCGAGGGGGAACGTGGCGGTGATGTTGGGTTTGATCTGACCCGATTCGATGAGCGGCCAGACGTTCTTCACCGTCGAGGCGACAATCTCCGCCTTCATCGGACGCGGCCGGGCGCGCAGCGTGGTGGCGTGGACCGACAGGCGCCTCGGCATCATCCGGCCAAGCGATAGCGTGCCCTTCGGCCCGCCCTGCACCGCGATGACCACGAGGCGGCCGTCGGTGTTGAGCGCCTTGATGTTCTGCTCCAGGTACGGCCCGCCAACCACGTCGAGGATCACGTCCGCCCAGGCCTTGAGTTCCTCGTCGAAGTCCTGCTCCTTGTAGTTAATAAGGACGTCCGCGCCGAGGCCCTTGCAGTAGTCGAGCTTCTCCTGGCTGCCCGCAGTGACGGCGACGGTGCAGCCCAGCGCCTTGCACAACTGGATGGCGAACGAGCCGATGCCGCCCGCGCCGCCGTGGATCAGCACGTTGTCGCCTTCCTGGATGCCGGCGAGCATGCCCAGGTTCGACCACACCGTGCAGGCCGCCTCCACCACGCCGGCGGTTTCCTCCAACGTGAGGTTCGCAGGCTTCGGCGTGAGCTGGCCCTCCGGCACCGCGACGTATTCGGCGTAGCCGCCACCCGCCAGCAGACAGCCCACCTCTTCGCCCTTTTTGCGGCCGGTGGTGCCCGGGTCCTCGATCACGCCAGCGCACTCCAGGCCAATAATCTCCGACTCACCCTTCGGCGGCGGATACTTACCTTCGGCCTGGACGATGTCGCCACGGTTCACGCCCGCCGCCGTGACCCTGACCAGCACCTCCCCATCCTGCAGTTGCGGGGAGTCCACTTCGGTGAGTTCGAGGGAGCGGGGGTTGGTGTCGTCGATAAGTGTGATCGCTTTCATGCGGCCAGGCTACCGAGATTGAGCAGCGCGCGTCGTGTTGTAAAGTATGTGCGTCGCACTTGCTTTGCGACGAGGAGACGTGGCAGAGCGGCCGAATGCACCGGTCTTGAAAACCGGCGAGGTTTATCCCTCCAGGGGTTCAAATCCCCTCGTCTCCGCCAATTTCTTTTGGGGGGTGCTTCAGGGGGCTGTTCCTGAAATTTAGGTGAATTTCTCCATAAACGCTGGCAGCGTTTGTCAAGCCTGACGTAGGGTTCTTCACAAGTCTGCCTCGGTGTTGGGGCAGCGTATGGCGAAAATATGTTGCTCATGGTGGAGGTAGAAATGAGCGAGAAGTTCACTACGAGGAAAGGCCGTGTGCGTCGCAACGTTGTGGCGCTACTGAGCGCAGTAGCGCTGGGCGTCGGCGGAGTAGCGGTGCCGCAGACCGCGGGTGCGTGGGTCCAGCAGGATATCGAGCGAAACTATGGGGAAAAGCCCGATCCGGTCCAAGAAACGAAGGCGATTTTTGAGACCTTCAAGCCGGAAACAATGCAATCCGATGGGAGCTACATCTACACCATTGGAGGCGAGGCTAAGGCACCGAAGCCACTCCCCGACCAGGATGATCCTGATTACGAGCTAAAACAGCGTGGTGCGTCTGACATTCTCACGATGACGGTGTGGGTTTGGGCTGCGACCCCCAATACAGTCTTGGAAGAACCCACTGCGGACGACTTCAAGTGGGCTAGCGGTCAAACACGTCCGTTTAAGAGTATTGAGAAAGTCAGGGCCGACGATGGTGTTTACACCGATCAAGACGGCAATAAGATCGGCGGTGGCGACGGCTACAAGATTGAGTTTGATATCAACGCAGCAGAAGACAGCTTTACTGCG
Organism: Corynebacterium sp. HMSC08F01; assembly: GCF_001807545.1. Taxonomy (NCBI): domain Bacteria; kingdom Bacillati; phylum Actinomycetota; class Actinomycetes; order Mycobacteriales; family Corynebacteriaceae; genus Corynebacterium; species Corynebacterium sp. HMSC08F01. The sequence goes on from NZ_KV789327.1 coordinate 58,476, forward strand.
GAGATTCAAGCGAAGTTGAAAGCAGATATTCCTGCAGGAGCCCTGGTCACGGCTGCTACTTACGTGGAGACGACGATTAGCCCCCGGGTTATCTGGGAGCATGAAAACTCGTGGTTGACGACAGATCCCAACGATTCTGACACGTGTGCAGGCATCGCACACGGACGGCACCGTCTCCAGGGCGGAGGTTATGGCCAATGGATGGCTGAAATGTACCTCGGTTCGTTGAATGGAAACCTGGAGCTCAGGGGTGCGCCGCGTGTTACATTCACGCTGCCTAACGGTGACACATTCAGCGGTGAAAAATCGGGCATGACTCAGGGTGACGTTTCGTCCCAAGCTCTCGACGCAAACTACAAAGCAGGCTTTGAGAAATTAAATCCCAACACCGTTTGGGGACAGAAATTTGACTGGCCCTTTGATAAAAACACGGCGACAGGCGAATTTTGGCTCCCCACCGGGACCATCTTCGAATTCGAGCAGAATGTTTACGACAAAGACAAACCCTGCTCGGATGCCAAGTGGGGAGGCGACAAGCTCCACCACCGCGCGATGCTGACATCCGCGAACCCGCCTATTGTCACGGCCGACATTGCACAAACGTGGTTCAAGATGCCAGAAGGTGAGGAGCCGTGCGACTGTGAACTGGGCTCAGTGGGCGACAAGGTCTGGATTGATAAGAACAAAGACGGAATCCAGGACGAAGACGAAACGCAGGGCGTTCCCGGTGTAAAGGTGGTTCTCAAGGACGCGTCCGGTAAGGCAGTTGCTCGTACGGTCACGGACGAGGACGGCAACTGGAATATCAATGTGAAACCGGGTGACTACACGGTCGTGTACGAGCCTGGGGATAACGTGCCGTCGGAGCCGGGTCAGGTCAGCACCAAGGTCACGATTAAGCCTGGTGAGAAGCGTGACGATATTGAC
>NZ_KV789328.1:0-8424 GCF_001807545.1 Corynebacterium sp. HMSC08F01
CTCAAACGGAACAAAACCTGGGACACTTCAGTTTTCTTTTCAGAAGATATCGGCCCCGTCCTTGCCCCTTAGTAGTGCTCCACTGCGTACATCACGACACCCTGGTACAGATCACCGTCAACTGGCAACGAGTGCCCGACGAACTGTGAGCGAACCACCTCGAACACGTTGGAGGTTCCACGGTTCGAAAGTGCGTCATCGAGTGAGCGGGCGAGTTCTTCCTCAACAGTAGAAGCACCAGCGTGCATGAGCATTACATCGAGAAGGTCCTGGATACGACGTTCAACCGGCGACTCGTCCTGGGGTTCTTCCGCACCACCGATGAGCGCGTCGTCCGGCACTGCGATCCCGCGCGCCTTGTCCTCCATCGCAGCAACGGCAAGACGAGACATTGCTGCGGTGAGAACGTTCAGCGCGTCTTCGCCACCGAGCATGAGGTTAGTGAACTGCTCGTGCTCAGCGTCGGCGCCCAAGATTGCGGAAAGCACTTTGTCGCGAAGTTTCGGTGACTTCGCCAACGCCTCCTGCGGGTTCTTGGTGGCAAGGGCTTCCACTTCTTCGTCGTTAGCTAACGCCTCCCACACGGCATGAACCATGCGGGTATTCGCCGAGTTGGACATGTCGATGCCTGCAGCGGAGAACAGCTCGTTGACCTGCTCCACTGCTTCGCGGAATGCACCTTGCAGTGGATCCCCTGCCCCACCGGTAGAGACACGTCCATCAAACCCTGGAACAGGGAGAGGTGCCCGCGAATCCTCGATGTTGAGTTTCAGCTCAACGCCTGTTTCAACGTCACCCATGACCGCGGTCTTCACTACCTCGACGCCGGTGACGTAGTCCTCCTCGCGTGCTTTCTTGCCAAGCTTGAGGTTGCGCGCGAGCAGGTCGGCGAAGATCGCACGCTTGTGCAGAGTGATGTCTTGGAAGTCGATGAACTGGCTCAAGAAGTCCCACGCGTGAACGTACTTCACCAGGTTCGCACGGAAATCTGTGGCCACTGCTTCGTTGTCTTTGTCCCTGGAGATCAAAGCACCTCCGTAGAACTCGGTCCACCGGGTAATGATTGGATCGATCCCGATTCGGATCAGGCTGTCTTTCTTTTTTACGTCAATGTCCCGGTCCATCACCGTGTCGGCGATCGCTTCCATCTCCTCGACGTCGTAGAACTGGGAGGTGTCCAGTACGCGAGCAAGATCTGCAAGTACGTCGGGGTCTACCTCGGTGTCAATAGACGCCTGCGAGTAGTACGGCTGGAACGAGTGAAGAATCGTTTCGGGGTCATTGACGAAGTCGACGACGAAAGTCTTGGTCTTATTCTTCGACGGCATCGTCCTGTTCAGACGCGAGAGCGTCTGCACCGCCATCACGCCGGACAGTGGCTTATCCACGTACATCGCTGACAGGCGAGGTTCGTCAAAGCCGGTCTGATACTTGTTAGCCACGATGAGGAACTTGTACGCCGCACCGTCGAACATCTTCGTCGTTTCCATCCGACGATGCCCCTCAGGTGCGTTCTCGTTGTTGAGGGAGGATTCCGTAACGATCTCCTCGATGTCCTCGTCCTTGGACACGTCGAGCGAACCAGAGAACGCCACAAGTGCTTCGAGCCCGTGGTATTTCGGATTGGACTTGATCACGTCCTGAACCGCCCGGAACCAGGTGTATGCGCTCATGCGGTCGTCGCAAACGACCATTGCTTTCGCGGTCGATCCGAGCAGGAAGCGCACGTTGTTATTGAAGTGCTCGACGGCAACTTCGGCCTTGGAGTGGATCGTCTTCTCGTGGGAGCGAACGAAATGCTTGAGTGCAGATTTTGCCTCGCCAAGAATCACGTCGTCTTCGCGGCCAAGTTGGTCTTCGATCTTGGCGTAGAGCGATAGTGAGATGTAGTTCTGGAGCACATCCAGAATGAAGTTCTCGTCGATTGCCTGTGCCATGGAGTACAGGTCAAACGCCACGTACTTCTCTGGATTGTTCGGGGACGGCTCGCCAAACACGGCAAGCGTCTTCGCCTTGGGTGTTGCGGTCAACGCAACGAGCGTGACGTTCGACGACCGCGCGACCGCCGAGTCTCGCTGCTGCTGCAGACGATCCTTTTCAGCACGCGTGAGCTCGCCAGACGGAGTCGAACCAGCAGGGACGCTGAGCGCTGCGCCACTGTCGAGCGCCTCTTCGTCTTCAATATCCGCAGCCGCTCGCGTTGCCGCTTCCGCAAGCTCGTCGGGAGTATCCGACAATGTCTCGAGCAGCGTGCGCGATGCCTTGCCGTGCTGGGACGAGTGAGCCTCGTCGATAATGACCAGCCAGCGGCGGTTTCGCAGTTTCGGCGAACGGTCAATCGTTTGCGCCAGTGCCGGGAAGGTCTGCAGCGTACAGGACAAAATGCGCTTGCCCTGGGTGAGATAGTGGTTGAGTTTCTCCGACTTTGAGGTGTCATCGCTGGTGATGTTGATGACCATGCCTTCAGAGGCCTGCAGAAGTGAAAGTCCGTCCGCGACGTTCTTATCCAGCACGGTGCGATCCGTAACGACGATTACGCAATCGAAAAGTTTCGTCCCGTCTTCGTGGATCATCTTGTTGGCACGGTGCGCCAACCACGCAATCGTTTTCGTCTTACCGGAACCGGCAGAGTGCTGGATCAGGTAGCGCCGACCGGTGCCGTTGCTAGCGACATCGCTGGTGACACGTTCCACAGAGCGCAATTGGTGGAAGCGTGGGAAGATCAGGCGACCCTCGTTGCCCTTCGTGGACGGCTCCCACAGTGCGTAATCCTTCAGGATGCGCAGCAGCAGATCTGGTGAGCACACCCACTCCCACAGGTAGGAAACGTTGTACCCGTTGGGGTTGTCAGGGTTACCAGCGCGGCCTTCCTCGGTTCCCTGGTTGAACGGAAGGAAGACAGTATCGGCGCCGTTGAGTTCCGTGGTCATCATGACTTCACGGGAGGACACTGCGAAGTGGACGAGGCAGCGGCCGGGGTTGAGCAGCGGGCGGCTGGAGCGATTCGGCTTGCGGTCGTGCTTGTACTGCTTGACGGCATCGTCAATCGACTGCGTGTTGTCAGTCTTGAGTTCCATCGTGATCACGGGGATGCCGTTAACCAGCAGCACAAGGTCAATCTCACCTAGGCCACCTTTTTCAAAGTGGACTTGCTGCAGCACGCGTAGGCGGTTTTCCTTCGCCTTGTCGATCACATCCGTCTTCGCCGGGTCATACGGGTAAAAGCCCGCCATATCCGGGAAGTTCACGGTGCCAAGGTCTGTCTGTGTAAACGAGAACCCATCTCGCAACGTGCCCAGTAGTCCGCCGTTGACCTTCTTAGTGATGCCATCCAGAATCGGCGTGTAGTCGAGCTCCTTGGTCAGCCGCTTTAGCAGCCGGTACTCACGAGACTTTCGCTCCGTGTCGTTCGCGTTTTCAGGAATAGCACGCTCGTATTGCTCCGGATACTGGGTTTTCAGCCAGTGGAGTACGTCTTCGGGGAACAGTCCAAGTTCGGGGTCGAACCCCTTGTCGTTGGCACCCTCGTTCCAGATCCAACCTTGACTGTTGAGAGATCGGCAGATGGTCAGTTCCATCGCTTCTTCAAGAATCGGGTTCACCATGATTAGACCTCTTTCCGCCCCGTAACGACTTCAGTGATCAGCGCGGTCTTTCGCGCTTTGAGGCTCTCGATGAGTTTCGTTGACTCCTCGGCGAGAGCCTCCATGCGCCCGAATTCGCGATCCAATTCCGCAGTTAATTCCTGCTGCTTCTCATAAGAGTGATAAGGAATCGTCACCCGCAGAAGTTTCTCGGTTGAGATGCTCGCAACAGTTGAACCAAGTGAATCTAACGCGATCTCTTTCTTGGTTCGAGACGAGCTCAGTGCATAAAAAAGATAGTGAGTATCAAGCTTTCCAGGAGTCGGAGTAAGTGCGTAGATCCCTTCCTTCATGCCCCAGTTTGTCGGTGTCTCGGAAACGATTGCTGTTTTCCCAATGCTCCCGGTACCGCAGAAGAGAAGGTCCCCTGGAATCAAACGCGTTCTTTCCTGGATCATCGCAACGGCGTCAGCACCGATCCTGACAGTGCTGTCATCGATTTCAATCCGCTTGCCTTTAAGTTCCCGCACGGTGATGTAATATCCCTCGGCCCCCGCAGGAGACAGAGTGAAATTCTGCCGTGGGTTCATTCCTGTTCGAATCTCGTTAATGAAGTAGCCCAGCGGAATTCGATCTGTATTTTCCAGAACGCTGTCGATTACTATCGACCTGCGGTTCTCGAGGTCTCTCTTTAGAGTCTCGAATTCCTCGATCAGCGCCTCCATCTCGCCGATTTCCTTCTCGAGATAACTGGCAATTCGGCTCTGCTGGTCAAAGGAAGGAATCCAAGCCTTAATGCCGAGCAAGTCGGACGAATTTACGCGAGGAGTGCGAACCCCACCGTCGCTACCTACGCCGATCCCCCTAAGAAGAGGGCGCACTTTAGTCTCGATGAAGTCTCTGCTTCCAATCAGGAAACTCAGAAAGTCGGAATTCTCTCCTTTTTTGGGCCTAAAGGTTGCATAGTCCGGGCTTACAATGCCAGATTCGCGCGCAACCCCCACAGCTCCAGAAGTTGCACTCATCCGATTTAGAACAATGTCACCTTGCCGGACGGACTTATAGTTTTCGAATGACTCCGCTCGTGCAATTCTTTCAGGATGCAAATCTTCAAATCGCAATACACCTTTGGTCATCGAAACTGACAAAAGAGGTAAGTCGTCACACCGGTGTCCCGCTCTAGAATTTGTTTCTTGCATCGCGGTCCATAGGGCACGATTAGTCATCAGACCGCACCTTCCTGAACATGTCGTAAATTCGATCCAGGGACGCAGCGATATCCGCGTCCAACTCTTCCAAGGAGCGGGACTCTTCCGGCTTGTAGAACAGGCGCGTTAACGGCAACTCCGTTCCCACCTTTGTCAAGGACTCATCCCACTGCATATCGGGAACAAACGGAAGCACTTCACGCTCCATGTGCTCGGATACGCCCTCAAGGTACGGCACACGCTCGATCACCTTGGTCGATGCATCTACGACTGGGTTGCCCTTCTCATCAAGGGAAGCTGGTGCGTTCTCATCTTCAACGGCAAGCGCTTTCATGATGTGCTTGAGCAATGGTGCGCCCATCTTCACGCCATGTTCCTTCGCGGAAGCCTTCAGCGCCTCCGGGAGATCGTTGTACTCGCGCCCTTCCATTTCGCGGATGACTGCTTCATGCTCCGGGAATGCGGACTTGTGCTTCATCGCTTCTGCCACAGTTTCATCCGTGACACTTACCGCGTAGTGCGCCAGCTTGAACATCGGCACATCGCGGTAGGTCAGATCGTCGGCAGTGACGATGATGGAGCGGTCATTCTCCTCAAAGTCCTTATAGATCTTGGTAATTTCGCGGATGTCGTCTTCCGAGAACTCGACGCGCTTCTGTCCCATGTTCTTCCGCATTGGAGCACACATCTCGGTCGCGTCGATGAACTGGATCTTGCCACGGCGACGTGGTTCCTTGTTCCTGTCAAGGATCCAGATGTAGGTAGCAATGCCGGTGTTGTAGAACATGTCATTTGGGAGCGCGATGATCGCGTCCAGCACTTCAACGCCGCCTTGCGCACCGATCAAGTACTTGCGGATGCTGTCCGGACCGCTTTCCGCGTCCCCTGTGAACAGCGGAGAGCCGTTGGTAACTACGGCTGCACGCCCGCCCTTCGTTGGGCCATCAGCCGCAGCGAGTTTGTGCGCAATATGCATCAAGAACAACATCTGCCCGTCACTAACTGCGGGAAGTCCTTCTGCGAAGCGTGGATCGCCCTGCTCCTGGAGTGCCTTGACGTCCTTCTGGAACGCCTTCCAGGATGACCCGTACGGCGGGTTCGCCATGATGTAGTCAAATGTTTCATCGGCGAACTGATCGTTGGTCAGGGAGTTGCCAAACTTCAATACTTCTGGGTTCTTGAACCCTTGCATGAGCAGATCAGACTTGCCCATGGCGAAAGAAGATTCTTTGAGCTCTTGTCCTGCAACGACGATCTCAATACCTGGGTTGATTGCGCGCAGCGCGTCACGCGCAGCGATGAGCATGCCGCACGTACCGGCGGTGGGGTCGTAGACGGAACGGATGATGCCGTCTTCCTCCAGTTCCGCGTCATCCGAGGTGAACAGGATGGACGTCATCAGACGAATCGCGTCGCGCGGGGTATAGAACTCACCGGCGTCTTTCGCTTTTCTGGCGAAGGAACGATACATCAGGTTCTCGAAGATGTCGCCCATCGTCTGGTCTTGAAGCGCCTCGTCGGACATGTCGATGGACGCAAAGTGGTTCACCACATTCCAGAGTTGGTTATTACGGTCGAGGAAGTCGATGAGTTTCTCAAACTCGAACGCTTTCCAGATCTCTTGGATATTTGCAGAGAACGCCCTGAGGTACTGCTCCAGTCCTTCCTTCAACGTGTCGTCGGAAGTAGCCAGGCGCTCGAGAGACAACTCCGAGGTGTTCCAAAAGCGAAGCTTGAACATGCTCTCGATCATGAGGTTCACGATCGAAGGGTCTGTTCCCTTCACGTTCTCCCGGTGAACAAGATCCAGAACGTCTTTCTTCGTCGATTCCAGTCGCCCCTCGAGACGGCGCAGCACCGTGAACGGAATGATGTAGTCACCGTAATTCTCGGCCGGAACGATCAAGCGCAGGTAATCGTCGGCAGTCTGCCAAATGGCGGCATTGAGGCTATTGACCTTGGCAGTTTGCTTCGGCGTGATCGAATCCAGGATCTCTGAGGTGTCAGTCATCGTTGCTTCCTTATGAATCTGTAGACGCCTGATTGTCCCACAGGAATCACTCATTTTCAGGCAACAAATATTGGTGTTTCACCGCACGAGCGGGAGGTTTGCAGCGCAGTACCGCTAGCCAAACAAACCCCTGCACGCTCCCCCGTTGTACGCGTGAACACATTTCTCTTTACCTTCCTGCAAATCACAAATTAAGGCAGGCTTTGACTAGGCACGGGTAGTCGTCCTTCACGTGGCGTACGGGGATAAACCACAAAGCAAGAAGCGCAAGTGCGGCGATCACCCCAGCTGGAACGGAGTAGAACACGAGCCATCCGCCCACCCCAAACAGAATCCGCCCTACTGCAAAGAACGCCGCCCCTAACAGGCTCAGGATAAGCGCCGCGACGGAGTTGATACGGACATTCCGGCAGTTCATGCACCACATCATACGGCGGAAGCCATGGGCTGTATCTCAATCAGCCAAAGTGACGAGGCAGCGAATGAGGCGCCTTAGAGCAGCACAACGATGACCACCAGCACTGTGATGGCAGCGTCCAGAAGTCCGACGATCTTCGGCGTCCATGGCTTCTCACGACGTGCGCCGGTGATCGGCATCAGCGTCGCCCGCGCGAGCAACACGACGGCCACGACGATGATCGCTGGGTGGAAAGGATGCCCGCCGGTTACGAGCACGGCGACGACGGCAGCGACAAGCACGACGACGTGATAGCTCACCGACCCGATGAACCAGGGCCTGGAGCCGCGTTCACGGATGAGCGTCTTCACGTAGGGCACAGTGCCGACGAAGTACGCCAGGTACACGGCAAATGCGGCCCACGCCTCCACATCCAGGCCTCCCCCGGCCCAGGCGGCCACCGGCAGGATGAGGCAGGCTGCTACGACAGTGGAAACACCCGACAACAGCGACCTCGGACGCCGCTTCCATGCCTCGAATACGGCTATGGCCACCAACGGTGCGAACGCCGGGACCCACATGAGAAGCCGCCAGTCGAAGATCAGCGTTGTCACACCCGCGACCGCCGCGAGCGACCCGTAGACCAAGACCGGGGGCCGGTTGCGTTCGCGGAAGCGCGAACGGATCCAGACGCTGCCGGCGAAAAAGGTGAAATAGCCGAGCCACCAGGTCAGCAACAGAGGAATCGCAGTCCACGACGGCGCCAGAATGACGCCGGTGATAGCGGGGACAGTGACCATAAACCAGGCGCCGTGTTGGTCGGGCACCCAACCGGGTGAGCGTCGGCGTGTGCGGGGGTTGCGCGACACGCTACGCTGCGCCTGGCTCTTCGACATGTTTTCACCCTACTGATGCGAATCCGTGATGGGCAATTGGCGTGGTCTTTTCCGTCGATTCGAAGCACCCGGCACCGTCGCGCGCTTCAGGCCATTCGCGTCCTAAAAACCACAAAGCCCCGACCCAAAGTGGATGAGACGCGGTGGCAGGCCTAGCGTTAGTCCTATGACGTTGCCAAAGTTCGGTCCCGCTTGGGCCGGCGCTTTAATGGGAACCTCGATTGCGTCGAGTTTGACTGAGTTACATGGATTTCATGTAGCCCAGGTAGTTTTTGCGCTCATCGCGGCGGGACTCCTTGTTGTGTTCACGGTCGGCGTGCGCAATGAG
>NZ_KV789329.1:0-39192 GCF_001807545.1 Corynebacterium sp. HMSC08F01
TCCAGCGGGGCGTTGTCGGTCTCGCTGACTGGGATTAAGTTACACACACCCAAACAACAACACAAATCACCAGCGTAGAGCGTGTTTTCTAAGCGTCTTTAAATCCTTGTTTTGGGTTAATCACGCCAAAAACGAACAACGCCTGCAAAACCAGGCCGATCAAGAAGATCAAACCCGCGATGGCCAGCGCGTATGCGACTTGGGCGGGGTGGGGGTCGTCGATAAGCAATGTGTCTTTGACCGCGAAGAACAGGAACATCGCAGGGATGAGACCAACGTCTGTGCGCCACACCTTCAGCGGTGCGCCGAGCACAGCACTGGCGAGGCCCGCTGCCCCCAGAGCAAGAATCGCCCTCAGACCGATTGGCGCGACCAGCAGCAACACCGCCATATAGAGCGCAACCGATGCCAGGGCGGCACCCCAATACAGGACCAGCCAGCGGCGCCGGGGAACGCCGAAACTCGTCATGGACGTTGCGCCGAGGATGCCTGTGCCGTTGCTGCAATAGACCATGGCCCAGACGAGGATTGGCAGGCTCACGAGGAACTGGGCGAGAGGCTCGCTGCTCACCACTCCGGCAAGGTAGAGCAAAAGGCTATGCGCAACCGCGATACCTGCTGCCCACAACAGTTGTGGCTTGAAAATCACCTCGAAGATGAACCCTCCCCGGCCGATTCGGCCACGCACCGCGCGCCGATCCTCGTCGTTGGTCGCCTCGACGTAGCGCGTGCCTATCAGCAGGCCAGCGACCACCGCAAAGAGCGCGCCGAGCAGCCCAACCCAGTCGGGCCGCGCCGCCAGCGCCACGCCAACCCCGCACAACACCGCCGGCACCACCCCAAAGGCCGCAAGTTTCACAGCGCGCGAGCGCGGCACACCGAACGCGGTATAGGCAGTCTCCTCCTGCTGCAACGCGACAAGTACAAGCACCGTGACCATGCTGGGGAGGAATGCGGCAGAAAGCGCACTATCCACAACAAACGGTCCAAACGCCATGACGGCGATCAACGGCACCATCCACAGCAGCCGCTTCAGCGGCGAGGCGACAAACTGGTGGCGAAAGAATCCGAGAAGCGTGGTGTTCATTACGACACCTCCAACACGTGCTCGATGAGGTCGTCGAACTTGGCGGCGCGGGCATGGCGCGGGGCGTCGTCGAGAGGAACAAGCTCGGGGCCAGCAACAGCGAACGCGTCCGCATCCTCCGGAACACATTGCTTTGCGACGACCCCATCACGCCCCAGAATCACCGCACTGTCCAGCACTTTCGCGGCGTCATCGATGTGGTGTGTGGCCATGACGATCGTGCGCCCCGTGTCCGCCTGCGCCAACAGGTGGCGGTAGAACACGTCGGTGTTGTGGGTGTCGAGGCCGACGTAGGGCTCGTCGAGAAGCAAAAGCTCGGTGTTGGAGGCTAACCCGATGACGATGGAAACCATGGCGCGCTGCCCGCGAGAGAGTTTCTCGTAACGGGTGCCCAGGGCGGGGTCGAGAGCGAAGTCGGCGATGAGTGTGTCCGCGACGGTTTGGTTCCAGCCGCGGAAGCGCAAGCGCGCGCCCTTGATCACGTCGGCGGCGGACCACCAGCCGGGGTAGGCGGTATCGACGCCGGTCAGGCACGTGTTGTCCATCACCCGGGCGTTGTCGAAGGGGCGCTGCCCGAAGACCTCAACGGTGCCGTCCGTGGGTTTCAGCTGGCCGGCAAGGATGCGCAGCAGGGTGGATTTGCCCACGCCGTTGCGGCCGAGCAAGCCGTGGATACCGGGGCCGAGGTCCAGGTCGACGCCGTTGAGCACGTGCGTGCTGCCGAAGCGATGCGTGAGGCCAGCGGTGTGGATTGTCATCGGTACAGTCCTCTACTTTCTGCGACGCGGTCGATGAGGTCGTGGAGGTCGGCGCGGGAGTAGCCGAGGTGGACGGCTTCGTCGATAAGCGGTGCGATGTACTGGCCCGCAAACGCCTCGCGGCGAGTGGCCAGGATGCGCTCGCGGGCGCCGTCGGTGACGAACATGCCCAGGCCGCGGCGCTTTTCCAACACGTTGTCGCTCACAAGCAGCGTCAGCCCCTTGTGCGCTGTAGCGGGGTTGATTTCGTGGAACTGCGCCAACTGATTCGTCGATGGGGCCTGATCGCCGGGTTTCAGGGAACCGTCGACGATGAGGTCCTCCACAAAACTAGCGATCTGCACGAATAACGGCTCCGCATCAGTATTCACGACGCCTCCATTCGCCTCATTGGTTAGTTACTCGAGTAACCAACTAACTAACACGGGTTCAGGTGGAGTGCAACCAAAAAACAGAAAAAGAACATGGAGAACCCGCGCAAAATCAGGCAAGATGGGCCGTGAAAATCAACTTAGCAACGAAAAGAATCGGAATTTAGGAGCCATGCTTGAACGCACACTGGTGTTCGTCGACACGTCTTACCTGCTCGCGAGCTTTTACAATTCGTGGGAAATCGGCGCAAGAGCCCAACTAGAAATCGATCTCCCCGAGGTAGTCAACGCCCTCGGGAACATGATCACCGACCAACTCCATCAACCCATCCATAGGCAACTTTGGTACGACGGCATCCCCGACTCCGGGCCCCACCGCTACCAACGCGCGCTGCGCACCTGCGACGGCGTGCAACTCCGCACCGGCCAACTCATCGAATGGGGCGAACGACGCACCCAAAAAGGCGTTGACACCCGCCTCGTCGCCGACCTCGTGGTCAACGGCCTGAGCGAAAAATTCACCGACTTCGTCCTCGTCTCCGGCGACGCAGACATGATCCCCGGCGTCGAAGAAGTCACCCGCACCGGCACCCGCGTACACCTCTACGGATTCGGGTGGGACTCCATGTCCTCCGCACTGCGCCACGCATGCGACAGCACCACCATTCTCGACCCGCGCGAGGACTTCTCCAACGCCATGCGCCTGCAAGTCCTCGAAGGCCCCCTGCCGCCGACCATCCGGGAGCGCCCGCTTAACGACGCCGCGCCCCTCGACGAAGCCGACGGCCCGACCTCCGTCCCAGGCCTTGGCCCCGAGCCGCTCAGCGCCGAATGCGCCAACGCCGAAGCAGAGAAACAGGAAGAGAAGACGGGTGCTGGCGATGGTTCGGGTGCCGGTGCTGATGCCGGTGCTGATGCGTCGCAGGGTTCGGCGGAGAGTTCGGCGGAGGGCTCCAAGACCTCTGAGGCCGAGACCACCGAAGCCAAGCCTGCTGCACCCGCCTCGTCTGCTGCACCTGCAGCGCCGAAGCCCTCCGACATTGTCGGTGCTCCGGTTGCCCAGCAGCGCACACACGAACCCGACGAGCCGGAACTCGACGAGCCTTCCGAGGCACAGGTCGAGGCCAACAACGAGTCCAACAAACCCGGCAACAAGCAGGTCTCCAGCGAACAACGCCCGGCTGCCACTCCGGCGCCGACGCCGGCCGCAAAGACAAGCCCTTCGGATACCGACTCGTCCGCCGACTCAACCAAGGCGGAGGATTCCGCGCCGCAGCAGGGACCGAAGCCGGCACCGAAGCCGTCGATGATGGCGCCGCGCCGCAAGCTTCGCTCCCGCTACGTCCCGCTCCCGGAGGAGGTGTGGACGTCCGCCGGCTTCCAAACCCCCTACGACGTGGGACAACAGTACGCGTCATGGTGGTTTGAAAACGCCGCCACCATGGAGCAGCGCGACAGCGCACATCTGCTGTCGGGTGGCGGTCTGCCACCGGAGATCGACAGGCCACTGCTGCAGTTCGCCTGCGAAACCCTCCACGAGTACACGCTGACTGAAACCCAGCGCGTCAATCTTCGCGACGGGTTCCACTCCGGCATCCGCGGTGTCCTGATCAACATTCGCCGCAGCTAGTCGCTTTACGACGACACCGGGGCCGCCAACCACCTTGCGGCCCCGTTTTTGCGTTGGTTGCCCTGCGCTTCTCTTCTGCTTCCGGCGCCTCCCCGTCTGCCCCCCTTTCTCGAAATAGTTCCCCGCGCGGGAACTTTCTTCGGTTTCCGGCACCTTTGCCGCGACATTTCCCCAGGTCGGCAGTTCTAGACACTCGTGGTCGGACAAAATAGTTCCCGGATTCAGCGTGAACCTGGGAACTTTTTTGCGGCTACGCAGCCGCCCCTGACAGATTTTGAGAAATCTGTCAGGGGCGATTTCTGACCAGGCGCGATGCCGACGGCTGACAGATTCCGGCGGAATGTGTCAGGAAAGGCCTAGCGCTCGGCGCCAGAGTCGGTCTCGGCGTCAGTGTCGGCATCAGCCTTAGCGTCAGCATCCGACTCGGCTTCGCGGAGGTAGGCCTCGGCGTCGGCGATGGTGTCGTCGGCAACGCCAGTGTCGGCAGTCTCAGCAGAATCGGCAGCGTCCCCCTCGGAGCCGGCTTCGAGCTGGCGGTCGGCTGCGGAAGCAGAAGCACCCGACCCGGCCTCGAGCTCGCCGCCCATGGAGGCACGGATCTCGGCGAGACGGTTGGAGGCGGCCGCATCGGAAGAGCCGGACTCGATTTCGGCGATGCGATCGTTCATGGAGTCCTTCATCAACTCCTGCTGGCCAAGTGCGTTGGCGTAGCGCCGTTCGATTTTGTCGCGTACGCCGTCGAGGGTGGGCACGTCGTCAGTATTGAACTGGTTCATCGTGTCCATGGTGCGGGCCGTGTGCTCCTGCATCTTGGCCTGGTTGAGCTGGGACTCGAGTTGGGAAACCTGGGCCAGTTGCTCCTGCAGGCGGGCCTCGGACTGCTTCTGTTTTTGCTGTGCTTCCTTGGCGGCGTGGTCGGCGGAGGCGTAGGACTGCTTGGTTTGCTCAAGTTCCTGCTCTACGGAGACCAGTTGGGTGGCGATGACCTCGGCGGTGGAGTTGAACTGTTGGGCCTTTTCGGTGTCGCCAGCGGCGGTGGCCTTGTCGGCAGCCTGGAGGGCGGTGCGGGCCTTGGCCTGCAGGTCGTCCTGGGACTTAATCAGGCGGTCGAGTTTCATCTGCAGCTGGTTGCGGTTGCCGATGATGTTGGCGGCCTGCTGGGTGATGTCTTGGTGCTGCTTCTTCGCGGCTGCGATGGCCTGTTGGATTTGCACCTTCGGGTCGGCATTCTCGTCGATCTTGGTGTCGAAAGACTGCATAAGGTACTTCCAGCCTTTGGTAAACGGGTTCGCCATGGTTGGGTCCTTTCGGTGTTTTTGGTTTGGGTGCGTCGTTAGGCAAGTGTACGCATGAAAAAAGCGCCCGGCAGGCGGGCGCTTGGGTGGTGAGGTCTAGTTTTCCTCGGTGTTTTGGGCTGCGATCTGACGGCGAACCTCGTCCATATCGAGGGCCTTGACCTGGCCAATCACGTCTTCGAAGGCGGCCGGCGGAAGGGCGCCAGCTTGCTGCCAAATCATGATTCCGTCGCGGAATGCCATCAGAGTAGGAATTGCCTGAATTTCAAGTGCGGCTGCGAGCTGCTGGTTCGCCTCGGTGTCGAGCTTGGCAAAGGTTACGTCGGTGTGGGTCTCGGATGCCTTTTCAAAGGTGGGGGCGAACTGGCGGCAGGGGCCGCACCAGGATGCCCACGCGTCGACAAAGACGATGCCGTCCTTTGTGACGGTTTGCTCAAACGTGTCCTCAGTTACATCAACGGTGCTCAACGTTTCGCTCCTTATTGCGTTAGGTTATCCTCTTGGACGTTGTGCAAAGTACAACGCGATGAGTTTTGTCGTATTCCAACCCGTGTTGGGCCGCTTTAAGGAGGCGCTCACCAGTCATGACCAAGACCTACAAGATTTCTGGTCCTGATGATGAAGTTGCTGTTGCTTCACTTGCAGATGAACTTTCGATGGTGGAGGGCGCGCATGAGGTGGACATCAATATGGAGGATGGGGTCCTGACGGTTGTCGGGTTCTTGTTCACCGATGAGGATGTCCGGTTGGCGGCGGTGAACGCGGGCTACGATTTACATTTGTAACCGTTTGGAACTGCATGAGGAGGCTGTGATGGCTGAGCGTACGTTCCAGGTAGATGGCATGACCTGCGGGCATTGTGAGTTGAGCGTGCAGGAGGAGGTCGGCGAGATCGCTGGCGTCACCGGCGTGAAGGCTGACCACAAGTCCGGCAATGTTGTCGTGGAGGGCGAGGGCTACTCCGACGCGGATATTGCTGCTGCTGTTGAGGAAGCGGGCTACAAGCTGGCCTAATTGGGGGGATTTCGTCACGGGTATATGGTGGGGCCATGACTCAACCTCCTGTGGCATTGCAACAGATCGAGCTCGGCGTAACAGGGATGACCTGTTCGTCGTGCTCTTCGCGTATTCAGCGCAAGTTGAACAAGCTCGACGGCGTTGATGCGTCGGTAAATTACTCCACGGAGACTGCGACTGTTTCGTTTGATCCGTCGTCGACGTCGACGCAGTCGCTTATCGACGAAGTCCGCGCCGCCGGCTACGACGCCTTTGAAATGGGTGACGAAAACGGTGGGGAAGTCGGTGGGGACGGGGGGTCGTCGACAAGCAATGCTCTCGATGAGGCGCGCGACAATGAAGCGGAGCAGCTGAAGCGCACGACGATTTGGTCGGCGCTGGTGTCGCTGCCGGTGATGCTAGTGAGCATGATTCACGGGCTGCAGTTTCCTAATTGGGAGTTTGCGGCGCTGGCGGCTACGACACTGGTGTTTTTCTCCGCGGGCAGTGTGTTCCACCGTGCGACGTGGGTGAATCTGAAGCACGGCGCGATGACCATGGACACGCTGATCACGCTGGGTACGTCGGCGGCGTACCTGTGGTCGATTTGGGCACTGTTTGTTGGTGGCCCAGGCGAGCCGGTGTACCTGGAGACCGCGTGCGTGGTGATCACGTTCTTGCTCTTGGGTAGGTGGTTTGAGACGCGCGCGAAGGGGCAGTCCTCGGAGGCGCTGCGCGAACTGCTGAACATGGGCGCCAAGGACGCTGCGGTCATCCGCGGGGACAAAGAAGTCCGTGTTCCGATCTCGCAGGTGGTTGTGGGCGATCGTTTTGTGGTTCGCCCTGGTGAGAAGGTGGCCACGGATGGGCGTGTGGTTTCGGGGCATTCAGCTATCGACGAATCCATGTTGACCGGCGAGTCCGTCCCGGTGGAGGTCGGCGAGGGCTCGATGGTCACCGGCGCGACCCTGAACACGTCGGGGCGACTGGTGGTGGAGGCCACCCGCGTTGGGTCGGAGACGACGCTGGCGCAGATGGGGCAGCTGGTCAAGGACGCGCAGGCTGGCAAGGCGCCGGTGGAGCGCCTCGTGGACCGGATCTCTCAGGTGTTTGTGCCGACGGTTGTTGTGATTTCCCTGATCACGCTGGTGGGACACCTGTTGGTTGGCCATGCGGTGGAGGACGCGTTCACGGCTGCGGTGGCGGTGCTGATCATCGCGTGCCCGTGCGCGCTGGGCCTGGCCACGCCGACGGCGATCTTGGTGGGTACCGGCCGTGGCGCCCAGATGGGGTTGTTGATTAAGGGCCCGGAGGTGCTCGAATCGACTCGCCAGGTGGACACGGTGGTGATGGATAAGACCGGCACGGTGACTACCGGCCAGATGGGTGTGGCCGAGGTGCTGCCTGGTCCGGGCTACGAAACCGAGGAGGTGCTGCGCCTGGCTGCCGGTGTGGAGGCTGGCTCCGAGCACCCGATCGCACAGGCGATTGTTGAGGCCGCCGACGATGTCCCCGAAGCGACCGGCTTTGAGAATCTTCCAGGCCAGGGCGCTTCCGCGCGTATCGACGACCGCCTTGTCCGCGTCGGCCGCCCCACCGGGGACCTTGGTGCCCTGGCGGATGCGTTCACTGAGGCCGAGCAGCGTGGCGCGACCGCCGTTGCCGTGGAGGTCGACGGGGTTGTGGCCGGTGTGATTGCTGTGCGAGACACCGTAAAGGAGGACTCGCGCGATGCCGTCGCACGCCTGCGAGACCTGGGGATGACCCCGCACCTGCTCACCGGCGACAACCAGGGCGCGGCGGAGGCTGTAGCGGCTGAGGTTGGGATCGACCCCGCCAACGTCACCTCCGGCGTGCTACCGGAGGACAAGGTCAACGTGGTCAAGCGGCTGCAGGAGTCGGGCCACCGGGTGGCCATGATCGGCGACGGTGTCAACGACGCCGCCGCCCTCGCCCAGGCAGACCTTGGTATGGCGATGGGAGCTGGCACCGACGTGGCCATTGAGGCGTCGGACATTACGTTGATGCATTCGTCGCTACGTTCCGCCGTGGACGCCATCCGCCTGTCGCGCAAAACGTTGAAGACCATCAAGGGCAACCTGTTCTGGGCGTTCGCCTACAACGTGTTGCTCATCCCGGTGGCTGCGCTGGGGCTACTCGACCCGATGCTTGCCGGTATTGCGATGGCCTTCTCGTCGGTATTTGTGGTGTCCAACTCGCTGCGCCTCCGGGCGTTCAAGTCGGCGTAGGTGAGCGTTAGTTTCTTGCGCTGCTGCGATCCAGCATGAGCAGGACGAAGCCAACCGCGATCCAGATGGCAAGCACCCACCAGCTGGCTCCGGCGCCGAGCCCGTCGAAGAAGGAGACGGAGCGGATCAGGTGACCGGTGGCGCCGACTGACATCCACTGGCCCAGTGTCGACCACCCGGCGGGCAGCAGCCACGGCCCAGTTGCCAGTCCTGAGAGCGGATTGGCCAGGAAGATGGTCAGGATTGCGCCGATGCCCACACCTGGGATGCCGATGATCGCGGCGAGGCCTGCAGTGAGCATGGAGGTTGCCAGGATGCCGCAGCCGATGCCGAGCCACTCAAGTGCGAAGTTGCCGGTCAGGGTGCCGTACACGGAGTGCAGCATCCAGGTGACCACAAGCGAACCAACTGCGGCGATACCAGTCAGAACCGCGAGTTTTGCCCACTTGTTGCCGCGGAAGAGGAAGGTGGCGATCACCGCGGAGATGATGCCGCCAAACGCCAGCGGCAGGCCGAGGACTGCAAGGCCGGTTGCCTGCGGGTCATCTTGAGAGGTCGGTGCCAGCTCTTCGCGGGTGACCTCTACGCCCTGTGCTTCCATCTTGCTGGCCATGCCCTCAATCATCTGCGCGTAGGGTGCGCCGTTTCCGGCCGCGGTGTAGGCGGTTGCGCCGGTGGGTGCGATGCTCAGGCCGCCGACGACTTCGCGGTTGAGAACGGCGTCGCGCACCTCCTCGCCTGAGCCGTAGACGGTGATGTCTGGACCGTCTTCGCCCATTGTTTGTTCGAGTTGGCTGACCATTGGTTCGGGCGCGGCGATGGCAATCGGCACGTCCTTTGGCCCGGATGCGAACGTTGGCGCGAGGAACGCGAACAGCATCAATCCGATGATGATTGGGATACCGATGCTCGCTCCAAGCACCTTTGCTACGGCTGGTCGTTGTGTTTTCGATGCGTTAACCATTGCAAATCTCCTCTCTGGAACACGGTGTTCTATTTCTATGGTTCGAACATAGTGTTCCGTTTGCTATGGTGTCAAGCATGAGACAGGACGCCGCTGACAACCGATACGCCATCGTCACCGCAGCCAGGCAATTGCTTCTCGACGAAGGCCCGGGTGTGTCCATGCGCACCATCGCCAAGGCCGCCAAAGTGGGTGTGGCAACCGTGACGCGCCACTTCCCTGAGCGCATCGAGCTTCTCGATGCCGTCAGCGCCCAGGCCGTCAACGACATCACCAAAGTCGTCGACGACCATGCCGTCGAGTTCACAGTGGATACGCGAAAGGCGTGGCGCAGCACCGTCCATGCCATCGGCAACCTTCGACTTGCAGCCCTCGCTCAGGCAATATTTATGGACTCCATGCAGGATCCAGGGGTGGGGCCGGAGCGCCAAGGGGTCGTCGATAAGCGTGCTGCAGAGCTCCGGGAGATTTACGGGGGCCTCCTCGCGCCGGCGAAGCGCGCCAAACTGTGTCCGGCCAACCTGGATCCGTTGGAGTTTCACATATCGCTTGGCATTGTGAGCCGACCGCTACCTGCTCAGGCACCGGACCTACTGGGCCAAGACAAGCTCACACACAAGTTGATCGACACACTGCTCGACGGCTTGGAGGCCCAGGCACACTCAGCTGAATATTAAGTTCCGAGTTTTCGCAGGCCACGGCCTAAACTCCCCCTGCATGAACACTGATCAACAGCTCACGCGCACTGAGCGCCTCGACCGCCTTCCTGTCACCCCGAAACACAAACGCCTGCTTGTCGGCTCCGGCATTGGCTGGGCGCTGGACGCGATGGACATCGGCTTGGTGTCGTTCATCATCGCAGCACTCGCCATCCACTGGGATCTAGACAAGACCACGACGAGTTGGATCGCGTCGGTTGGGTTTATCGGTATGGCGATCGGCGCGTCGCTCGGCGGGTTGCTCGCCGACAAGATCGGACGCCGCCAGGTGTTCGCCGCGACGCTGCTGCTCTACGGGTTGGCCACGGGCGCGTCGGCGCTGGCGTGGTCGGTCGCGTCGCTGATCGTGTTCCGCTTCCTGGTGGGCTTGGGCCTCGGCGCGGAACTTCCCGTTGCGTCCACACTGGTCAGCGAGTTTTCTCCACGTAAGGTGCGCGGGCGCATGGTGGTGCTGCTCGAAGCGTTTTGGGCGGTGGGTTGGATTCTGGCGGCGGTGATCGGCACGTTTGTCGTCGCTAATGGCGAGACCGGTTGGCGCTGGGGCTTCGCCATCGGCGCGCTACCCGCCCTGTACGCGATCGTGGTGCGCCTGGGCCTGCCGGAATCGGTGCGCTTCCTGGAATCCAAGGGCCGCCACGACGAGGCTGAGGAGATCGTGCGTTCCTTCGAGGCTGAGGCCGACCCCGCCAACTACGACACCACTGTCCCTGCACAGGAGGAGCCGATCCAAGGTGGCATCTGGGGCGCTGCTTTGCGACGACGCACCGCCGCCTTCTGGACCGTCTGGTTCTGCGTGTCGCTGTCCTACTACGGCGCCTTCATCTGGATCCCATCCCTGCTGGTGGAGCAGGGTTTCTCGCTCGTGCGGTCATTCACGTTCACGCTGATTATCACGCTTGCGCAGTTGCCGGGCTACGCGGTTGCCGCCTGGCTCATCGAGGTCTGGGGGCGCAGGACGACCCTGTCCGTGTTCCTCGCAGGGTCTGCGGTCTCCGCGTTCGGCTTCGGCATGGCGAGTGCCGAGTGGCAGATCATCCTCGCGGGCTGCCTGCTGTCGTTCTTCAATCTCGGCGCATGGGGCGCGCTGTACGCGATCGGCCCGGAGCTCTACCCCACCGCGATCCGCGCGACCGGCACCGGCGCGGGTGCCGCGTTCGGCCGCATCGGTTCGATCCTCGCCCCGCTCGTGGTCCCGCCGGTGCTGGCGTTCGGCGGCTCGACCGCAGTGTTCGGCGTGTTTGCCGCAGCGTTCCTGCTGGCGTGCGTCGCTGCGTTTACGTTGCCGGAGCAAAAGGGAGTTGCGCTTGCCTAGCGACGACACCACGTACCATCGCACTCATCCCCCGTTCCCGTGTTAAGGATTGCCATGCGTCGCGTACTCGCCCCCTTGTCTCTGCTGACCGCCTTGTTGCTCGCCGGTTGCGCGGGTGGGACCGGCGAGCCGGAGACCATCGTGGTCACCTCGACCGAAGTCGTCGACGCACCCGCACCTGAATCGGCGCCGGAGGCGAATCCTGAAACCGAGCCGGAATCCGAACCTGCACCTGCTTCAGAACCAGAGCAGCCCGCTGCCCCGCTAGCCGGAGCGTTCGAACTCGACCCGGCGTACAAAGATCAGGTCGGCGGCAAGTGCGGCATGACACCCGACGGCGCGAAGATCTCAGTCGGCGACACCACCTCCTGCGACCTCGCGGCAGCGGCCTACCCACATGCGATTAACGCCACGTGGGCCTGGAGTAACAAACCAAACGTAACGTCGGTGCCGTTCACGAATATCTCCGGTGTACCCAGCCCCATCACCGGCGGTGCGTATGACCTGCGCTGCGCTGTCGGATCTTCGGGGCAGACGATGAGCTGCTACGGCCCGGACAACGACCCGTACATGACCTACGAGCTCGAGATGACCACAACGTGGCACCCGCGCATCAACATCGTTGGGGAGTACCCACACAACTAACTAACCGTGGGCCATGTTGACAAAGCGCGAGTAGTGCAGCTGGTGCGCCACCGGGATGGTGTCAATCGGGCCGCCACGGTGCTTGGCCACGATGATGTCGGCTTCGCCGGCGCGCTCGTCGTCACGATCCTGTGAGTCCGGGCGGTACAGCAGGAACACCATGTCGGCGTCCTGCTCCAGCGAGCCCGACTCACGCAGGTCAGCCAACTGCGGGCGCTTGTCGGTACGTGCTTCGGGGCCACGGTTGAGCTGCGAAATCGCAATGACCGGCACCTCGAGCTCCTTGGCCAACAGCTTGAGGTGGCGGGAGAACTCCGAGACCTCCTGCTGGCGGGACTCAACGCGCTTGCCGGAGCTCATCAGCTGCAGGTAGTCCACCACAACCAGGTCCAGGCCGTGCTGCTGCTTGAGGCGGCGTGCCTTGGAGCGAATCTCCATCATGGTGAGGTTCGGGGAGTCGTCGATAAATAGCGGCGCATCCTGGATCTCCGTGAGGCGCTTGGTCAGCTTCTCCCAGTCGCGCTCCTCCATCTGGCCGGAACGCATCGCGGAAAGCTTGATCTCCGTCTCGGCGGAGAGCATGCGCATAATGATCTCGGAGGCACTCATTTCCAGCGAGAAGATCACGCTGGTTTTGCCCTGGTGGATCGAGCAGGAGCGCATGAAGTCCAGCGCTAGTGTCGACTTACCCACACCAGGACGTGCTGCGATGATGATCATCTGGCCGGCGTGAAGGCCGTTGGTGAGCTTGTCTAGGTCGATAAACCCAGTCGGCACGCCGGCCTCGAGGGCGCCGCCGGATGCGATCATGGTCAGCTCGTCGATAGTTGGCTTGAGCAATTCCGAGAGCGGACGGTAATCCTCGCCCACGTTATTGCGGGAAATGGAGAACACCTTCTGCTGCGCATGGTCGACGAGCGCTTCGATCTCCATGCCCTCTTCGCCCTCGTAGCCCAACTGGACCACCTGGGTGCCGGCGTTAACCAGCTGGCGCAGGATCGACTTCTCTTCGACGATCTCCGCGTAGTAGCCGGCGTTCGCCGACGTCGGCACCTCAGAGATCAGCGTGTGCAGATACGGGGCGCCACCGACGCGCTCCAGTTCGTTGAGACGGTCCAAGCGTGCCGCGACAATGAGCACGTCGACGGAGCTTCCCTGGGAGAACAGGTCCAGAATCGCCTGGTAGATAAGCTGGTGCGCCGGGTGGTAAAAGTCATCCGGCCGCAGCCCGTCGGCCACGTCCAGGATCACGTCCGGGTTGAGCAGCATTGCGCCGAGGACGGAACGCTCCGCGCGCTCGTCGTGGGGCGGGGTGCGGTACTCCTGCTGTACGTCACCACGGTTGTTGCCGTACTTGTTGTAGCGCTTCTGGCCACCCTTGCCGTTGCCGCCGAAGTTATCGCCGCCGGCGAAGCGGTTGGAGCCGCCAGTGTTTTGTTCGAAGTCGGCGAAGTCCCCAAAGTCGCCGTAGTCCGCTACCGGCTCCGGTGGTGGTACGTAGTCGTCGAAGCTGTCGTTCGCACCCATGTTTTCCCCTTTCACTGTGGCTATGACACTACCCTCTCCTCCGACATTTTCTAGACCCACTAAACGAGTTATCCACAGGGGCTGTGAAATCTTTCGACATTGTGCGGGTAGTTATCCACAAGTCATCCACCCAGCTTGTGGAGAACTTGTGTACAGCGACACCAAAACCGCAGGAACTTATCCCAAACGCGCAGGTCACACGCTATTCATCCAAACCGCATACCCCGGGTGTAGCCGGGGGATAACTTCTCACCACGGGGTTTGACAAAGCACATTTCAACAGTTTCGGACCCCTTTTTCGACCCTGCAGCCACGTGCCCAGGCACTTTGGATCCACACTTATCCACATCTTTCACACCACGCGACACCTGTCTCGCAGTTAGAGTGCGTACATGGAAACACGAGGCATTCTTTGGATCTACGCCATCGCGATGGTGGCGTTTCCCGCGGCGTGGATAAGCCTGTTGCGTCTGATCGGCGGCGGTTGGGAATTTCGGACCGTCACGGCGGCCTTCGGCACCCTCGAGGCCGCGACCGCATTGCTCGCACTCGGTGGTGCCACGTGGTTCACCGCCGCGGCGCGCGGTCGCAAGAAAATAGGCGCACTGGTCACGGTGTGGCTCGCAACCGCCTGCCTCGTCGTCGGCTGGGGCTCGATGGCCGTTGCGCATTGGGAGGAGTACCAGGCCGACATGGCGTTGCCGATCATCAACTTGTTCATGCTCCTCATCCCAGTCGGCACGGTGCTTGTCTTCGCCGCCGCCATCGCCGAGTCCGCATCACGCGCGCGAAGCAAACGCCAGCGGTAGCACCTCCACCCCGTACCGTTCCGCAAGGTCGGCTGCCGCAACCGTGACCGACCAACCGGAATCCACCTCTCCGGTGAGCAGCAGCACGGGGCCTGTTTCCACCTCGAGGCCTGTGTAGTCGTAGTACCGGTCAAGCCCGTTGACGCGAAACGCCGAGTTTCGTGCTTCTACCTCGCGCGATGGCGTATCGACGACCCCACCAAACCGCATCTGCCCCACCCTTGCCAGCGCTTCTGCGGTAGCCACGATCATCTCGTTTCGTGCCGGATCAGCATCGCCGAGTGCCACCACGGTGGTGGGGCGTTCCTCCCAGGCCCAGTCCGCAAGCACGGCGACGAACCGGCCGAGCCAGGCATCCTCACGCCAGTTGCTCAGCGGCCGGTAGGTGTTCGCCCGCAGCAGCTCTGCCAGGGCGGGACCGCGGGCGACGTCGTTGAGACGCCCCAACGCCTTGCCTTGCAGCACGCCCTTGATCTTGCCGCGGCGCGCGGAGCCGGTCGGCCACATTTTGCGTTGGGTAAGTTGGACGCCGGGGGCGCGCAGTTGTTCGTCCATACGCTGCGCCAACGCAGCATCCACGTCTACAGGCAGGTGGTTGCCGGTGCAGTTGTCGCAGCGCCCGCAACGCTCATCGGGCGCGAGAGTGGGGTCGTCGAGTTCACGACGTAGAAACGCCATGCGGCACCCGTCCGTGGCTTCGTAAGCCAGCATCAGGTCCTGTTCGCGCTTACGCGCTTCGGCGAGCCCACCGTAGCGCTCGTGGTCATACTTCCAGGCAGCACCCGTGGATACCCAGCCGCCCTTCACGCGACGCACGGCGCCGTCGACGTCGAGAACCTTCAGGGCCTGGTCGATACGCGTACGGGAGAGGTCCACGAAGTTCTCTAGCCGAGGTGTGGAGAACGGCTCCTCGCTTAGCGCGCCGAGAAGTTGGCGCACCACGTGTTCCTCCGGCATGGACACGGACGCGAAGTAGTCCCACACGCGTTCGTCCTCAGGGCCGGGCAGCAGCACAACCTCGGCGTGGTCGGTGGCACGCCCGGCGCGGCCGATCTGCTGGTAGTAACTCACTGGCGACGACGGCGCCCCCAAGTGCACAACGAAGCCCAGGTCCGGTTTGTCGAAGCCCATGCCCAGCGCGGACGTAGCCACGAGCGCTTTGAGTTCGTTGTCGATCAGGGCGCGCTCGAGGCGTTCGCGCTCCTCCGCTTCGGTGCGTCCGGTGTACGCGGCGACGTTCCAGCCAGCGTTTTCGAGTGCCTCGGCGAGGTCGTGCGCAGCGGCGACGGTCAGGCAATAGATGATGCCGGAGCCGTTGACATAGGCGAGGTACTGCGCGATCCACGCCGCGCGCTGGGTTGGGTCCGGCAACTGCACCACGTTCAGCGCGAGCGACTCGCGGTCCAGCCCGCCACGCAGCACACCGGTGTTCTCGCCGAGTTGAGCCACAACGTCAGCCACCACACGGTCGTTCGCGGTCGCTGTCGTGGCGAGGACCGGGGTGGCCTCCGGGAGGTCGCTAATTAGCACCGCAATACGGCGATAATCGGGGCGGAAGTCGTGGCCCCAGTCCGAAATACAGTGCGCCTCGTCCACCACCAACATCCCCGCAGAACGCGCCAGTTGTGGAAGCACCTGCTCTCTAAAATCCGGCGCGTTGAGGCGCTCCGGACTGATCAGCAGCAGGTCATAGTCGTTCAAGCGAGCCTGGATCTCGTCCCACTCGGTCATGTTCGCCGAGTTGATCGTCGCCGCGCGAATCCCTGCGCGCGCCGCCGACTCCACCTGGTTACGCATCAACGCCAACAGCGGCGACACAATAATCGACGGCCCGGCCCCCTCCTCACGCAGCAACTTTGCCGCAATGAAGTACACCGCCGACTTACCCCAACCGGTGCGCTGCACGACAAGCATGCGCTTGCGCTGATTCACCAACGCGTCGATGGCGGTCCACTGGTCGTCGCGAAGCATGGCTTCGGGGCCCGCAATGCCTTTAAGAAGTTCGTCTGCTTGTGTGCGCGTCGCTGTCATGGCGCAACCCTATAACACCGCCACGACACGGCCCTGGCCTGCAGCTACAGTAGTATCAGCGTCATGGAATCATTCGACGAGTCGGAAGTCGCGAGCTACGAGGAAACACGGCGACTTACGCACGCTGAGCTCGATCGTATTTTCAACGAGCGCGCTAACCTCATGGCGCGACTCAAGGACGCTTAACCAAACTCCCCCTCTGCCCAGTCCGCCATGAACTCGGCGATGCCGTGCGGGTCCGCGAGGAAGTCGCGCGTCGCCCGAAACGCCAGCGTGTCCTCCACGGCGAGGTTGCGCTCCACGCCGTCGTCGCTGATCTCGACGATCTCCGCCCCCGGGATGCCCGCCAGAATGGGCGAATGCGTAACGACGACTACCTGCGCCCCCACCTCACCCAACGCATGCAACTGCGCCAGCAGGGCCATTTGGGCGACGGCGGACAGACCAGACTCGGGCTCGTCGAGAAGATACAGCGCGTTGGGGATCAGCCGCGATGTCAGTTCGAGGACCGATTCGCCGTGGGAGCGCCCGCCGAATTCGGTGATGCGCGTATGGGTTTCACCGCGCAGGAAGTAGCCGACTTTCGCCCGCGGGCCGGTGGTCAGGGTGAGCACGCCGTACAGCGGGTCGTGGGCGCCGGCCTTTTCTACACCCCACGTGCCGCCTTCCAACGTGAACCCCCAGGCACGCGCCATGCCTTCCAACAGCGTGGACTTGCCCACCCCGTTGCCGCCGGTAATCACCGTGATTGGCCGCCTCAAGGCAAAACCGAACTCGGCGACGTGCGCGATGGCCGGGGTTTCCACAGCCCATGGCGGTGCAGCTTGGGCGTCGACGTCAACGCGTTGGATGAACATCATGGCCCCACCAGGTAGCGGGCGGTGCCGGCTGGGTCGTTGATGAATTCGCGGGTGGCGGTGACGGGCTCGCAGTCGTCGTAAAGCATGGGCTCAAGGTCGGGAACATGCAGGATGCGGGCGTCTGGGATGGCGAGGAGCACGGGCGAATGCGTTGCGACGACCACCTGTGCCCCACGCCGCGCTAGCACCGTCAGCAGGCCGAGGAGTTCGAGTTGGGAGAAGGTGGAGAGGCCGTCTTCGGGCTCGTCGAGAAGAATTAGCGAGTCCGGGCCGAAGCGGGTGCGCGCCAGGTCCATGATGCCCTGGCCGTGGCTGCGTCTGGTGAGGCCTACAAGCGGGTCGGCGGGCCCCAGGCTCTCGTGGTATTCCGCAAGGTCAAGGTATGTTTCGCCGCGCAGGAAGTAGACGTCGCGGGGGTTTTCGCGGCGCGTCAGCGTGAGCGAGCGGTGCAGGGCCGAATGGTCTGCGACGGTAAAGCGCGCGTGGCGCGAACCGCCAGCAGCGTTGGCGCCCATGGCCACGGCGATCGCCTCGACGAGCGTGGATTTTCCGGAACCGTTATCGCCGGTCAACAGCGTGACCTGGCCTAACTCGAGCGGCGTTTGCTGGAGGGAGTGCACCACCGACAGATCACGCGCGTAGCCCTGGACAGGAGCATCAATGCGCACACGGGTAAGAAACATGGGGCTACCGCCAGTTCTCAATCTTCAAGCCGCCAACCCGTGAAAACTCTTTCTCGTTGGCGGTGACTAGGACTAAGTCTTGTCGGATCGCTTGGGCCGCAATCCATAGATCGTTAGCCCCAATCGGTAGCCCTCTATCTAGAAGATCTGCCCGAAGCCGTCCGTAAATCGATGCACATTCCTCATCGACTCCCAATATGCGTCTACCGTGTAGCAGTACCCTGTACGTCCGGTGCAGGATCTCTGGATTTACCGACCGCTGAATACCCGCTTCAATCTCACCGAGAACAACAGTAGAGAGCCATAGCTTTGAGCTCGCACATTCAGTTACTCGTTGGACAACCCGGGGTTGAGTTCCCCGTTCAATGTCGATCCAGACATTCGTGTCAAGAAGATATCCCATCGAATCGTTCATCCTCCGTGATCAGGGGAATGATCGAGGTTCGGCACTTCGTCGAGTGGGAGGTCTTCAATTTCCTCAATTAGTCCCTGCTCGAGGTTGTGTTCCTTCTGGAATTCACGAAGCCTGGCGACGACAAGTCCGAAATCCTCTTCCTCCGGCCTCAGAAGAAGCCCTTCCGGCACGGCTTCAATGGACACAGCCCCAGATGCAATGCGTAGTGCTGCAGGGATTCGCACTGCCTGGCTGTTCCCAGATTTAAAAACAGTCGTACGGATCGGACCGCTCACATTCGGTTCCTCTCGAATAGGTTCTGCCATGACACCCTCCACAGATCGATGTATATCCGCAACGATATACAGATTCGCGGTGTCCAGCAAGACCCTCTTTTACCGCAGACCTGCTGGCAGTGGCGTTGCAGCATCCGCCGCGACGAGGATCCCGTAGGCCGCGCCGGAGATAATCCCGACGATGTTGGTGCTGCCGTCCGGGTTCACGGTGTACAGCGGGGAGCCCGAATCGCCCTGCAGCGACAGGATCATCACCGCGATCTCTCCGGTGCGCGGGTTCACGTTGAGCACCGGTCCGCAGGTGCGGGAGGTACGTGCGCCGTCCTTGCACACGATCTGGCCTTCGCGTACCGACGTCACCGGCGCGCGCCCCGCCACACGCCGCGTGGGGTTGACGAACTGCGCGAACTGGCTCAGACCGTGCAGCGCACCGATGAACGGGATGTCGATAAACCCGCCACGCATGGCGTGGGCATCGGTGACGTGGCGGCCCATGCGGAACCAGGCGACGTCCTTCAACTCGCCGCCAAGGGTGTTGTCGCCCTCGAGCTCGAAACCTGAATCCTGCAGGTTGCTCGCGATCGGGGTTCGCGCATCCGCCGCCAGCACCCGCACCGCGTGCGCCCCACCGATCGGGGCGAGGCAGTGACCGGCGGTGACGCCGTACATCACACCGCCCCGGTACGCGATGGAGTTCAACGTGCAGCCGTACTTCTCCCCATCGCTGTACTCGATGCGAATGCTGTCACCCGCATACATGGCCAGTGCTTGGGCTGGGGTGGCTGCCATGCCAAGCACGCCCGCTGCTGCGACGGTGAGGGACAAAACGGTGTTGCGCACCCGGCGCAGGCGGGAAGAGATCATGGCGAGGATTCTTCCACACCTTCAGGCATGCAAAAAGCGCGGGCCCCACTCCTCACAAGTGGGACCCGCGCTACAAGTGCTGTTGTCGTTGGACTGCTGCGTGCTGTTCTGACGCGCAGTCGTCGTCAAGCGGTGCTTATGCGCTTACGACCTCGAAGTTCACCTTGCCCTCCACGTCGTCGTGGAGGTTGACCTTGACCTGGTAGCCACCGGTCTTGGTCACCAGGCCCTTAGGCACGGTGATGCGGCGCTTGTCCAGGTTCGGGCCGCCGGCAGCCTTGACGGCGTCGGCGATGTCGGCAGCCTTCACGGAGCCGAAGAGCTTGCCGTTGTTCGCAGTGCGAACGGCAACCTTGACGCCGGTGAGCTGGTCGAGCTGGTCGCGCAGCTCCTTGGCGTGATCCAGGTCGCGGACCTGGCGCTCAGCCTGAGCACGCTTAATGTCTTCAATCTGCTTCTCTGCGCCGCGGGTAGCCGGGATAGCCAGGCCGCGCGGGAGCAGGAAGTTGCGTCCGTAACCGTTCTTGACCTCGACGACCTCGCCAGGTTCGCCAAGCTTCTCGACGGCAGCGGTGAGGATCAGCTTCATAATCCTAACCTTCCTTATGGTGAAAAATGCTTGATGTGTGGTTGTCGTTTAGAACGGTGGCTCATCGCCCGCGCCACCGAAGCCACCGGCCTCGGGTGCGGAACCCCACGGATCATGTGCAGGCTGCTGGGGCTGGTTCTGGCCGCCTTGACCCTGGCCCTGGGTTTGGCCGCCGAAGCCGCCACCCTGGTTACCTTGGCCGCCGCCGAAACCGCCCTGGTTAAAGCCGCCCTGCTGCTGGTTCTGGCCGCCGAAGCCGCCACCCTGGTTGCCCTGGCCGCCGCCGTAGCCGCCCTGCCCGCCCTCACGCGGGTTGCGGTTGACGTTGGCCGTGGCGTACTTCAGGGACGGGCCGACCTCATCGACCTCGACCTCGAACACAGTGCGGTTTTCGCCCTCTTTAGTTTGGTAGGAACGCTGCTTGAGCTTGCCGGTGACCACAACGCGCATGCCCTTGGTCAGGGACTCTGCGACGTTCTCGGCCATCTGGCGCCAGCAGTTACAGGTCAGAAACAGTGCTTCGCCGTCCTCGAACTGGTTCGTCTCCCGGTTGTATGTACGTGGGGTGGACGCGATGCGGAAGTTCGCAACCGCGGCACCGCTCGGGATGAAACGCAGTTCCGGGTCAGCAACCAAGTTGCCGACAACGGTGATTGGGGTATCGCCTTGAGCCATGTTTCGTGAACCTTCCTACCTGCTGATCGTGTGGTTGTAGAGCCTACCGGTCTTACTTATCGGTACGCAGAACCTTGGTACGAAGAACGTTGTCGTTCAGGTTCAGCAGACGGTCGAGCTCCTTGACCGTGTCAGCCTCGCAGTCGAGGTTCACAACGGCGTAGATGCCCTCTTCCTTCTTGTTGATCGGGTAAGCAAGACGCTTCTTGCCCCACACATCAACGTTCTCCACCTTGCCGTTGTCCTTGCGGACAGTCTCCAGGAACTTATCCAGGGACGGGGCAACGGTGCGCTCATCCTGCTGCGGATCGAGGATGATCATTACTTCGTAGTGACGCACGGACCTCATCACCTCCTATGGTCTTAGTCTGTTCGGCCATAACCCTTGTGGTCATGGCAGGAGGGTCGTTGCGTCAAGCAACCTGAACAGACTACCCCACGGTTTGCACTGCTCAAAACCCTGGCCGCGGGGATGACATGAAAGACTCCGCATTGCGGACAATTGGCCGGCAACCAATCGTTGGCAGGCACCAACGGCTGGCGTTAGAACGGCAACCCCGGCAACTTCGGCAGAGCCGGCAGCGGGATGCCCAACGACGGCCCGACCGCCGCAACCGCAATACCCAAAGCTGCGAGAACTCCGACCACAAGGCCCACGATCGCGAGCGGGGATACCTCAACCTCACCCTGAGAACTCAAACTGCTCAAGCCCGCCTCACCGCGCAGCGAGTCGATGTTCCAATTACGAACCTCGTCAATGCTGGTCGGGTACTTCACCTCTCGGTTGCCGCCGTCTGCGCAGGCAACCCGCGCGTTCATATCCACTTCGAGGTACGCCGTCGTTCCCCCGATGGCGAGTTGGACATCGTCGGCGGCCAAGAACGTTTTCCGGAAAGTCTTCAGATCGGACTGGGACAGGTTGCCCTGCACAACGAAGCTCTTCCAGGCAACGTCTTCAAAGTCCTGCCGGTTCACGCGCTTGCCCCGCACACGGTTCGCCTCCTCAACACCAAGTGCGCTGACCGGCCGCTCCGAGATGCTGCCCTGTTTGATGCTCGGCTTTACCGCCCACACCTCGACCTTTGTAAGTTCCTCGGTGAGGTGTTGTGCCAGCACATGCTCCATACCAACCTGCTGGAGGCGTTCCGTGTACCGCTGCTCAGTGCGCTTTTGAGCCTCTTTGGCGTCTGCGAGCCTGCTCGCGAGATTCTTCTGTGCCTCCACAAGCTCTGCAAGCGAGGGTTCTGCCCGGAACTCCCGAACGATGTTCTCTGTTCCGGGGTACAGCACCTCAAATGCTTTCACCGCAGCGTTGGCGTACACCTCTTGTGTGCTGACGTTGGCCCAAGCGCTGTAGGTTGCCGCTTCCCGGTCGTTCAGCTTTAACATGCAGATCCCGTTCGCCGCCAACACCATGGGCCCTTCATTCGGCCCGACTGTAGCGGCGACTGCAGCTGGGGCAAGGCCGCCCGCGACCAGCGATACGGCGAGCGGCAGGGTAAGAATTCGACGGTTCAACGCGGGCTCCTTTTTAGCAACAGCAGTCCGGTATCGGACACGGTGCTTTCAGGATATTTTCACCGAGCAGAACCCGCAGCGAAACGCGAAAAATCTTCGGTCTTAGCGGTCGACGTCTAAAACGAGGCCGTCCTTATCGATACCAATGTCGATTTCGCCGAACTCCACCTCGAAGTAGCCGTCATCGTCCCACTCCACTTTGGCCTTGCCATCCTGGGCGGCCTTTAAGACGTCTTGGACTTCGGCTTCGGTCACGTTTTCGTCGACAAGATCCTTGCGCGCCTCGTCCGAGTAGCCGGTCACAGCGGCTGGGAGATCCTCGGACACAGCGGCTCCAGCGTTCGACGTTTCCGTCACCGTTTCGGGCGCGACGGTTTCAGTGACTGTTTCGGGCGCAGTCTCGCCAGAATCAGAACACGCCGCCACGGCAAGTCCTGCTGTGGCGGCGACTGTCAGGGCAACCATCTTCTTCGTAAGCATGGCCCCACTGTAACGACGAAAATCAGGTCGGGTTTGGCACCGCGACGAAAAGTGCGAGCGACACCGGGATGATCGTCATGAACAAAAACGCAACCGCGCCGTAGATGATCGACTCTTTCTTGCGGCCCTTCGTTGCCATGTAGAACGACGCGCCGAACAGGGCAAACGCGATCAGGATAGAGACGATGCCGAGGACCGTTGCGGTGGTCATGGTTGCGTACTCACCGCCTCCACCTCAGCCTCGGCGGGCTTAACGGGCTCGGGCGTGGGCTCGTCGATAAGCACAGGCTCTTTCCACTGCGCAGGCAGCGACATCAGCGGGTCGTGGCCGTTGTGCGCGTCGCGGACCTTGTCCGGGCGCTTGCCGAGCATTTGCTTGACGACGAGCACCATCACCGCCACGATAAACGCATCGCGCGCCAGGATGAAGATGTCCAGGAACCAACCCGGCACACCCATGTTGTCGTCGCCCATCATGTGCCACATCAGCACCGGCCAAACCATCATGTCCGCCACCATCCAGGACAGCAGCAGACGCCAGTACGGCAGTGCGAGGACCGCGGGAACCACGAACCACAGAGAGTACTGCGGGCTCCATACCTTGTTAAACAGCAGGAAGAAGCCGACGATGAGCACGATCAGTTCCGCAATGCGCGGGGTTTGCGGCGCACGCAGGCCGAGGATGAGGACGAACAGGCAGCCGAGCAGGAACAGGATCAGGGTGACGGCGTTGAGGATCACCGGGGCGCCCTCACCGGAGTCGAAGCCGGCCCACCCGAACTCGCGGGAGAGCACCGCGTAGATGGTGGTCCACTCCCAGCCGCGGTCGGTGTTGAGGCGGTTGAACTCGCTCCATGCGTCTGGGTAACGCAGGTACACCGGCGCGTTGACGGCGATCCAGGTGATGGCGGTGGCGCCGACCATCTTGAAGAACGGCACGAGGTCACGCTTGCGGATCGCCACAGTGAGGTACGCGCCGAGGATGAACAGCGGCCACAGTTTGAACGCGGTGCCCAAACCGACGAGCACACCGGCCAGCCACCACTTGCGGTTGCGCGCCGCGAGCATCGCTGCGACGGCGAAGAAGATCGAGGGGATGTCCCAGTTGGTAAACGCGTGGACGATCAGCAGCGGCGAACCGGCGACGAGCAGCGTGTCCCAGATGCGGTTGCCGGCAAGTTCCGCGACCATGCGGATGGTGATCACCCAGATGATGGACATCAGCAGTGCGGTGACGTAGAAGTACCAGCCGGATTCCGGCAGGAAGCTATCAGTCAGGAAGTAGGTACCGCGCGCGATCCAGGCGCTGAGCTGCTGGAACAGGCCAGCGAGCACCGGGTATTCCATGTAGCGGGTCAGGTCGTCTTCTACCCACGAGTAGGCGTAGACAAAGCCCGGCTGGTCCAGACCGCGTGCTCCGTAGAGCGGGATGATGTCGTTGTAGCAGGCAGCGACGAACTGGCGGTTGCCGTCCCAGTTGAGCTGCATGATGCCGTTGTCGTCCAGTTTGCCGCCAGCGCAGCGCGACTTCTGTAGTGCGCCGAAGGACAAGAAGATGTATGCGACGGCGATGATGGCGCGCAGCGGCGTCCAGAACCGGGCGCGGCCGATCTGGGCGAAGCGGCCCATTGGTCCGCCGAGGTAGTTCACCCAGCCGCGTGCCACCGGTTCGGTTTTGCCGGGCTGGACGCGGTCGGCCGGGTCCGGCCATGTGACGGTTGTTTGATCAGTCTGAGACATGCTGTTACTGGAACGCCTCCTGAACTTGGCCGATCACATCGTTGACAGCATCACGCAAGTCCGGCGCAGGCGCCGGTGCGGGAGCAGGTGCAGGTGCCGGTGCTGGCGCGGGAGCCGGTGCTGGTGCCGGAGCAGGTGCTTCGCTCGGAGCGGAAGATGCAGCCGACTCGGATTCCGTCGGCGCAGTCCCGGTAGCCGAGTTTTGGGTTGCCGGAGTGGAGTAGTAACCGCCCAGGCCAACGCCACCCTTGTAGGCGTTCACGCCCCAGTACACCGGGCTTGCCGGCTCGAAGTACTCAAAGTCTTGATCCGCCAGCTCAGTGTCCAGGAACTGCTTCCAGATTTGGGACGGGGTGTTGGAGCCGTACATGATGCCGCCCCACTCATTGAAGATGGCGGAGGTGTTGTCGGCGGTACCGACCCACACGGCCACAGCGAGCTGCGGGGTGGAGCCGACCGTCCAGGCGTCCTTGTTCATGCCGGTGTTGCCCAGCTGCGCAGTGCCGGTCTTTGCCGCGGACGGGCGGCCGCCAGCGAGCACCGCGTTGGAGTACGCCGGCACGGTCTGCATTGCTTCGAGGACGTTGTCCGCCACCTGCTCGGAGACGCGACGTTCGGTGTAGTTGCGGTCCACCTCGTAGAGGACCTCACCGTTGGCGTCCACAACCTTTTCCACGAAGTGGGTTGGGTGCATGGCGCCGCGGTTGGTCAGGGTTGCCACTGCGGTAGCCATGTCCAGCACGCGCGACTGGTACTGGCCCAGCACGATGCCTTCGTAGGGCTGGCCGCCGTTTTCACGCAGCGTTACAGGGATGCCCGGGATGGACTTGGCCACGCCGAGGGCATGCGCCATGTCGGCGGTGTCCTGGGTGGTGTTATCCAATTCGTCCTGGATGCGCAGGTACGCGGTGTTGGAGGAGGTGCGGGTGGCTTCCTTCATGGACAGCATGCCGCCGCCACCGCCGTCCCAGTTGGTCACGGTGATGCCGCCGGGCAGGGGCACTGGCGACGAATCAAACACCGCGCTGAGCGGAATACCCTGCTGCAGGGCGGCCGCGAGCGCGAAGATTTTGAACGTCGAACCCGTTTGCAGGCCCGCGTTGGCGTAGTCCCAACCGCTGGCTTCCTCGCCGCCGTAGTAGGCGCGCACGGCACCGGTACTCGGCTCGATGGCAACGACGCCGGAGCGGGCGTCATCCTGTAGGTAGGACAGGCGCTGACGGGTGATCTCTTCGACGTTTTGCTGGGTGCCGGCATCGATCGTGGTGGTGATCTGCAGGCCACGGTTGGTCAGGTCGTCCTCGGTGATGCCAATGGTGGCCAACTCCGCCACAACCTGGTTCTTAATCAGGCCGTTTGCGCCGGTTGCTTCCGTGTAGGCCGAGTAGGTGGCCGGGTCACGGGTCTCCGGGTAGTGGGCGGCCGCGCGACGCTCCTGGGTGATGGCGCCGGTTTCCACCATGCCGTCCATGACGTAGTTCCAGCGGCCTTCCGCGGCTTCGCGGTTGGTCCACGGGTCAAGCTGGCTCGGCAGCTGGATCGACGCGGCCAGGACTGCGCCCTCCTCCAGTGTGAGCTGGGAGGCTGGTTTGTTGAAGTAGGCGTGCGCTGCGGCTTCGATGCCGTAGGCGTTGCGGCCGAAGTAGACCGTGTTCAGGTAGGCGCGCAGAATGTCGGCCTTTTCCCACTGGTTGGTCATCTTCACCGAGTAGACGAGCTCTTTAGCTTTACGCTCGTAGGAGTGCTCGTTGCCCACCAGTGCGTTCTTCACGTACTGCTGGGTGATGGTGGAGCCGCCACCTGCGGATGCGTTGCCGGTGAGCTGCCCGATGGCGGCGCGAGCGAAGCCTGTCGGGGAGAAGCCGGAGTTGGTCCAGAAGTCACGGTCTTCTGCCGCAAGCACCGCGTTTTGGACGTCTTCGGGCACCTGGTCAAGCGGGATCTGCTTACGGTTGCCTTCCGGCGGGACGATGCGGGCGAGTTCCTTGTCGCCGTCGCGGTAGAAGATGTTGGAGATCTGCGCCGTTTCAATCTTGCCCGGCTCGGGCACCTCGGCGCGTGCGTAGCTCCAGAAGAACCACGCCAGCGGGATCGCCGCAATCATGGCCAAGAACAGCAAGAACGCGATAAACCACTGCCATGCGCGCGACCGTTTCTTCGTGGTGACGGTCGTTGAGCCATTGCTTTTCTTCTTGGCGGTCGTGTCGCCGCCGTTGTCTTTATCTGACACTCGTTTTTCCCTGCGCAATTTGACCCGCGGCCCCCGCGGGGAGGGCGAAACCGCGAGCTACCTACTCGTTTTCTATGCACACCCTACCCGGCCAACGCGAAATCACACTACTGGTACTGCAGTGACTTCCTTTAACAGATGGTTCCACTTGCAGTCGCGGCAAACCTCCACGAAGTGGACGGTGATGGGGCCGACCTCGTGCACCATGCGGTCGATTTCTTCTGCGCTGCGGGCGGTGCCGGTGCGTCGACCGAGTTTTTCGCTGTACACCCAGGTAATCTCCCGCAGTTCGGCGCCACAGATGGGGCAGGGCCGTGGGGATGCGGTGCCGTGGTGTTCGGCGGCGGCACGGAGGATGAAGTCGGCGTCGCAGGCGTCGTCGATACGCATGCGCCCTGCGTTGAGCTCGCGCAATGCGTGGCGACGACGCCACTCGTGCGACACCTCACCCTCATACACAAACATCTGCGCAATGGTAACGCCGTTTTCGGTGCGTCGCCGACGCCACATATGATGTTGATGTTCAAACGATTGCTAGCGACACTGCCACTTCGAGGAGCCACGACGTGAGCCACCACGCTGTATCCCCCGAGTCTGCACGCCTACCGAACACTGTCGATTCGGATGCTCCTCTCCGCGTTGCGGTTGGCTGGGACACCACAAGTAGCGAAGCCGTCGAGTTCGCCGCCTGGCTCGGCCGCTCCTTGCCAGCGAAGGTGCAGGTCATGGCATCTGCGCAACTGCCGCCGATCCAGGCATTGACGTCCTCTGCAAAGGGTCGCAAGAAGCAGCTGAAGAAGATGCGCGAAGAGTTCCACAAACGCGTGGTCGAAGAACTCGACGGGCAGATCCCGAAATCGCAGTGGTCCAAAGAGGTGGCCACACTCAAGGACGGCAAAGATACCGTCCGCTCGCTTCTCGACAACGCCTTAGAGTTCAACGCTGACCTCATCGTGATGGGCTCCCGCGCAAAATCACCCAAGGGCCGGCTGCGCCCGTCCAGCGTTACGGACGAAATGCTCTACTCCTCCCCCATCCCCCTCGGGCTGGCACCGCGCGGAGTGAAGCTGTCTAAGAAGGGCATCACGCGCGTGACCTACGCCGTGGTGGACACCGACGGGAAGAAAGAGCCCGAGTTTTACGGCCTGGACTACGCCACCGCCCTCGCGTGCGCGCTGCACCTGCCGCTGCGCATCATCGCGTTCTCCCCGACAAGTTACGACGAGCACGGCCCGAAATGGTACGAACGCACCCTTGGCATGCTTGACCACGCCCGCGACCGAGCCTGGGAGTACGCATGCGAACTCTCCCCCGACCGCCTCGACCATTTCGACGTGACCAGCTCCGTGTCCACCGGCAAGAGCTGGAAGCGCTCAATTGACTCGGTGAAGTGGCGCAAGGGCGACATCATGTGCCTGGGTTCGCAGCCGTCGCCGAATCTGCGCACGGTGTTTTTGGGCACGCTCGAAGGCGAGTTCATCCGCTACGCGCCTGTGCCCGTCATCGTCTGTCCGGAGGCAGCGAAGTAGGTTAGGGCGTATGCGCGACCATCCTGAAAACGACCTGCACTCCCCCGCCGACCGCTTTTCCCGCGTTCGCCCGGAGCCCCGTTCCTTTGATGAGTTGGCGGATGCCCCGGATCCGCTGGAGGTAGACCGGCGCAATAAGCGCTCCACCCGTCAGGCGATCACGTGGGCGCTGGGCACCGTTGGGGTGACGTTCCTGTTGGCGTTTGTGTTAGGCCTGGTCGCCCGCCTGCAGGGCGGGCCGCTGTGCAGCGACGGCGACGCCACCTGGCTGTGCACCCCAACCTGGCGCACCACCTGGGCTGTAGTCACCTCTCTCCCACCGATCGCCGGCCTGATTGGCTGCGCGGTGATCATGGTGCGCAAACTCAACCGCTACGAGCGCTGGATCCCGTGGATGGGCGTGTTCTGGATCCCGCTCGTGCCGTTCACCATGGCGTGGCTGATTCTGACTATTGGGATGCTGGCGACGATGTAGTTGCGCACTGCGCACAGTACGGGTTCTTCTCCCGGCAGGCCTCGCAGCTTAAGTACTGCTGGCGGCACTCCGGCTCGTTGGCGCAGTTGTAGAACTGGTTGGTCGCCTCCCCGCAGTGCACGCAGTGGCCGAGCTGGACGTAGTCCGGGTCGTCGGTGGCACCGAATTCGGTGTGCATGCGGTCGTCGAACACGTAGAGGGAGCCCTCCCACAGGCCGGAGTTGCCGAAGGCTTCGCCGTAGCGGACGATGCCGCCGTCGATTTGGTAGACCTCTTCGAACCCGCGGTTGATCATCAGGCTGGACAGCACCTCGCAGCGAATGCCGCCGGTGCAGTACGAGATGACCGGCTTGTCCTTCATCCAGTCGTACTTGCCGGACTCGAGCTCTTTGATGAAGTCGTGAGTGGTTTCCACATCTGGCACCACCGCGTTTTTAAACCGTCCGATCTCGGCCTCGCGGGCGTTGCGCCCGTCGAAGAAGACCACGTCCGGGTTGGCCTCCACGAACTCGTTGACCTGCTGCGGAGTGAGGTGTTTTCCGCCGCCGATCACACCGTTTTCATCAACCTTCAGCTCCCCCGGTGCGCCAAACGCCACGATCTCGTCGCGGGCTTTGACGCTGAGTTTCGGGAAGTCTTCGGCACCGCCTTCGGACCACTTGAACTCGATGCCTTTGAAGTACTCTTTGGTCTTCTTCGCGTAGGTTTTGCAGGCGCGGATGTCGCCGCCGACGGTGCCGTTAATGCCGTGTTCGGAGACGATAATCCTGCCGGTCAGGCCGAGCCCTTCGCACAGGTCGCGTTGCCACAGACGCACCGCGTCCGGGTCGGCGATGGGCTGGAACTTGTAGTAGAGCAGGATTTTGCTGGTCATGCCTGGCAGTCTACGTCGAGCGGGTCCGTTCTTTGTAGGCGTATACGTCGCGCGTGTACACGCGGCGGTGTGTACCGACTCTGTGGCCAGGCAGTGTGCCTTCGTCGATAAGCTTGACTACGTATGGACGAGACACGTTGAGCAGGTCAGCTACCTGCTGGGTGGTCATTTCATCTTCGGGGCTGGGTGGGCGCATGAGGCACCCCTCCGCAAGATCCTCGAGCAGATCACGGATCCAGGCAGCGGTCTGTTTGGGTAGCGTGACTTCCTCACGCTGGTCAGCTCGGGCGGCAGCAATGCCGTCGTTGAGCTGAGCCAACGCGGTCTCCACCGGCGGTTGTTGTACAGGCATACAGGCGACCATAAACCACAAATACAACGAGCGGAGCCGTTTTAAAGAAGAAATCTAAGATTTTCTTAGCGTTTGTGGTACAGCCCTTTTCGCCAGTACTGCGGCTCAGACGTTGCAAGCACGCCAAGATTGCGGAAAATGCCCTCGTCCACAGAACCAAGGATCGCCGTGATGTGAGCATCGCAACCACGAAGCGACTTCAGATGATCCAACGCGAGCGCCGCGTCCGGGTTCGACGCCGCCGACACGGACAAGGCAATCAGTACCTCGTCGGTGTGCAGGCGCGGGTTGACCGAACCCAGATGGCGGGTCTTCAGCGACTGGATCGGCTCAATTGAATCAGGGGAGAGCAGGTGCACATCGTCGTCGATACCCGCGAGCTGCTTCAGGGCATTGAGCAGCACCGCAGCCGAAGGTCCGAGCAGGTCAGAAGTCTTACCGGTGACAATGCGGCCGTCCGGCAACTCAAGTGCTGCACCCGGCTTGCCGGTCGCCTCCGCGACGTCGAGCGCAGGGGCAACCACAACGCGGTCCTGCACAGAGAGATCCGCCTTGCGCATCACGTTCATCACACGGTCAGAGATGGAGGAGTCGGAGCCGGTGCGGCGTTCGTCGACACGCGATGCAAAGTAGCGGCGAATGATTTCCTGCTGGGCGGCGTGGCGGCAGGCCTCGTCGTCGGAAATGCAATAGCCCGCCATGTTGACGCCCATGTCGGTCGGGGACTGGTACGGCTCGGTGCCCGTAACCTCACGCAGCAGCGTCTTCAGCAGCGGGAAGACCTCAATGTCGCGGTTGTAGGAGGTGACCTTCTCCCCGTAGGCGTCGAGGTGGTACTGGTCGATCACGTTGATATCGTCCAGGTCCGCGGTGGCCGCCTCGTAGGCTAGGTTCACCGGATGGGAGAGCGGCAGGTTCCAGATGGGGAACGTCTCAAACTTGGCGTAACCTGCGGCAATGCCTCGCTGGTTCTCGTGGTAGACCTGCGACAGACAGGTGGCCAGCTTGCCGGAGCCAGGTCCCGGCGCGGTCATGACAATCAGGTCGCGGGAGGTTTCCACATAGTCGTTGCGGCCAAACCCTTCTTCGCTGACCACCTTGGCGGTGTCGTTGGGGTAGCCAGGGATCATGTAGTGGCGCGACACCTTCAGGCCAAGGCGAGAAAGACGCTCGAGGAACGCCTCCACGGTGCGGTTGTGGCCGTCGAGTTGGGTGCACACCACATTTTCGACGAGGAAGCCACGGTTGCGGAACACATCCACAAGACGCAGCACGTCATCTTCGTATGTAATACCCAGGTCAGCGCGCACTTTTTGGCGGATGACATCACCAGCGTTGAAGCAGATGACAATTTCCACTTCGTCCTTGATGCGGTCAAGCATGGCGATTTTGTTATCCGGAGTGAATCCGGGGAGAACACGGGAGGCGTGGTTGTCGTCGAAAAGTTTGCCACCCATCTCCAGGTAGAGTTTGCCGCCTACCTCGGCTCTCCGCGCTTGGATGTGCTCGGACTGCATTGCAATATATTTTTCGCGGTCAAAACCGGTCGTGTACGGCATGCGCGCAATTCTATTGCTTTGCTGCGACACCACGCACCCCGCTACCTCCACACGGTGGTAGCGCTACGGTGGCAGGCATGTTTTCCTCCACGTTTACCGCCGACCAGATCCGAGCTGCGGATGCACCCCTGCTTGCGGCGCAGGAGTTCGAGGACCAGTTGATGCAGTCCGCGGCCCACGCCGTGGCGGAGGTAGCCAACGTGATGCTCGCTGAAGGTACTGAGGCACGCGCCCGGGTGCTCGTGCTTGCAGGGCCTGGCGGCAACGGGGGAGACGGCCTCTACGCCGGCGCGGAGTTGTTGCTGGCAGGCCACCGGGTGGATGCGGTGTTGCCCACAGGCTCGGCGCAGGAGCGTGCCCTGCAGGCGTTCACGGCAGCCGGCGGGGTAGTGATGGAGGACCTCCCGGAACAATGGCAGGACTATGCCCTGGTTATCGATGCGATGACGGGCATCGGCGCGACCGGCGAGGTACGCGAGAACCTTCGCCCCGCAGTCGAGTTAGCCAACGCACTCAACGCCCAAGTGCTGGCCGTGGACTTGCCCACCGGTGTGGAGGCCGACACCGGCTGGGCAGGGCAGTGCCACGTCAACGCCGATGTGACGGTCACCTTCGGCGGGTGGCGCCGCGCCCACGGGCTCTCGCCAGCGTGCGGGGTGCAGTTGCTCGCCGACATCGGATTGCCGGGCAAGCGCCTGCACGAAACGCTCGGCGACCAACTCACCTTGTGGGCAGAGGATGGCCCGCCGCTGTTGATTGCAAACCGGGCGGTGCTGCCGGAGCAGAAGTGGTCCGAGCAGAAGTGGCCCGACGGGATACAGACCCTGTGGCAGCCACCGCTGCAAGACGTCGCGCCGGCTCCTGCGGACGACAAGTACACCGGCGGCGTGGTCGGCATTCGCGCAGGCAGCGGCGACTATCCCGGCGCGGCTATCCTGTCTACTGCGGGCGCGGTGTACGCCACCCCGGCGATGGTGCGCTATGCGGGCCCGCAGGCGGTGGAGGTGGTGCGGGCGCACCCGGAGGTCGTCGCTACGCACACGCTCCAGGATGCTGGCAGGGTGCAGGCGTGGGTGTTCGGGCCGGGCGCGGGCACTGACGAGCACGCGGCGGAGGAGTTGCGGTGGGTGCTCGGCCAGGAGGTGCCTGTGCTTATCGACGCCGACGGCCTGACCCTCCTCACCCAACACCCCAACCTGCGCGAACAGGTGGCCAAGCGCGAACAGATGACGGTGCTGACCCCGCACGACGGCGAGTTCGCCCGCCTACGCGAGGCGGCCAACGTGGGGGAGAGCGACCGCATGGCCGAGACCATCGCGCTGGCCGCCGCGCTGCAGTGCACGGTGGTACGCAAGGGGCGGGTGACGGTGATTGCGCACGAGGGCGACCCGTACACGGCGTACGCGATCGACGCGGGGCATTCCTGGGCGGCGACTCCGGGATCGGGCGATGTGCTCGCGGGCATTGCGGGCGCGCATCTGGCGCTCATGCATGCCAAGCGGCTATGGGAGGAGGTCGCACTCGCCGGCGCGGTGGCCGTGCACGCTTTGGCTGCGAAACTGGCCGCTGCTACTGCGTACGGTGACGCGACGGCGCCAGCGAGCCGGATCGCCGAGTTCATCCGCCCCGCAACCGCGAAGATGCGAAATGATGCTTGATGCGGTCGTGATCGGCGGCGGCCAGTCCGGCCTTGCCGTGTCGTATTACCTACGCAAATACGGCGTGAACTTCGTGGTTTTGGATGCCGCCGACGCTCCCGGTGGGGCGTGGCCGAACTACTGGGACTCGCTGACGCTGTTTTCGCGCGCGGAGTTTTCCAACCTGCCGGGTTGGCCGATGCCTTCGTTTGATGGGTATCCGCCGCGTGATCATGTCATCGATTATTTAACGCGCTACGAGGCCCGCTACGACCTTCCCATTCGCCGTGGGCAGCGTGTGGAGCGTGTGCTTATCGACGACACTGGCTTCACCATCCGCCCCCAAAACCTCCACGCCCGCAACGTGGTGGTTGCAACCGGGATCTGGTCTGCGCCGTTCGTGCCGTTTGTGCCGGGTGAGTTCTCGGGCAGGCAGTTGCACTCGGCGCACTACACGCGACCGGGAGATTTCGCAGGCCAGCGCGTCGCGGTCGTCGGTGGCGGTAACTCGGGTGCCCAGATCACGGCGGACCTCGCGCTAGCCGGGGTAAAGGCGCAGTGGCTGACACGTTCTGCACCGGGTTTCATGCCGGACGACGTGGACGGTTCCACGCTGTTTCGCCGCAATCGTGAGCGCCTCACTGCAATTGCGAAGGGGGAGCCAGATCCGGGCGGGGTGGACTTCGGCGGAGAGATCGTCGTCGTACCGGAGGTGCGGCGAGCGCGCGACGCCGGCTTGCTTCAGGCGCGTCCGATGGTGGGTTCGCTCGACGAGGTGGACGCGGACGTGATCATCTGGGCAACCGGGTTTCGTCCGGCCCTCGGGCCTATCCGCGGGCTGCCCCGGGACACGCATGGTTTGTACGTGTTGGGGTTTGACAACATCAACGGACCGGGTGCCGGAACGATTCGAGGGGTGAGCCCGTTTGCCCGCGATATTGCGGCTCGGATCGCCGATTCTTTTGGCGCACACCGTCGCAGGTAAGCACGCTTCGACAAAATTACATAGGTGTTATTTAGGCCTTGACGTGGAAAAATAGCCCTTTTCGGGGATACATTCACCTTTTCGTTACATGAGAGTTTCCTGAGTAGCACTAACTCAGCTTTCTCCAACCAGCACGTACGTTAATTAAGCACGGACTGGCCCGTACTTGAGACGCAGGTCACCCTACTTACGAAGGGTGAATAGTTGGACATCTGCGCTACGCTTACTTATGTGTTAAATAAACGGAGGATCGCAGCGCTTGCCCTGACAGCTACTACAGCAGCGGCTGCCACTGCCGTGCCCTCCGCCGACGCGGCCACTGTAGGCAAGCCCATTAACGGCGTGTGCTCATTGCAAATGAGCATTGCAGAAAAGGATTTCGCCGCAGCATTGCCGCGAGACCTTAGGAGCCCCCAAGCGCAGCAAAAACAGCAGTGGACCAACGCCTTCGAGGTAGCGTTCCCGGAAGCTGCGCCCATCGCACAAGAATTCCTCGAAGCATTCAACGGCCCATACTTCAGGCAGTTCCATGCCAACCGCAACGCTGAAACCGCCCGTTGGGAAGACCGCATCGCTACTGCCGCAAATGTAGATCCGGCAGGCGCAAAGTGGTACTTCACCGAAATCATTAACAGCGTGCTGGTATCCAGTGAAGACGGACTGGCGCTGGATCATGTTAAGTTCTGGCGCGTTGTGGATGACGCCCTTGAAAGTGGCACCATCAGCGCCACTGACCCACGCGACATTTACCCCGCTTTCCCACAGGAAATTAGCGACAGGCTTCTCGAGGGCGCTCTGGCAGACATGCCGGCAGACCAGCGCAAAAAGTGGGTAAACGCGCACGCCTCGTCCAAGGAAGCCATCGGCTCGGTCAATGCGGCACAGTTCCGCGATGCCTTCAAGAAGGCACG
Organism: Corynebacterium sp. HMSC08F01; assembly: GCF_001807545.1. Taxonomy (NCBI): domain Bacteria; kingdom Bacillati; phylum Actinomycetota; class Actinomycetes; order Mycobacteriales; family Corynebacteriaceae; genus Corynebacterium; species Corynebacterium sp. HMSC08F01. The sequence goes on from NZ_KV789329.1 coordinate 35,045, forward strand.
CGAGGCCTGCGCCAATGGTGGCGGCTCGGTCACCCTGCCCGTCGCTCCCAAGCCGACCACTCCGTACGACGTGCCACCGGTACAGCGCGGCAAGGACAAGCCTGGCAAGACCACAGAGCCGTCCACACCGACTGAGTCGAAGACCACCACCAACATCAGCGTTGACTTCTCCACCTCGGTTGAGCGCCAGAAGAACGAACCACAAGCGTCGATGCCTGTCGGTGCGATCATCGGCATCGTCGTCGCTCTGTTGACAATCATTGGTGGCGCTGGGGCAGCATTTGTCATGGGCGGGCGATAGGCGTAATTTGGCGCGGTGTCCAACACCGCGAAAACCCCCCAGAAAACCCCGGGCCAATTCCCCCTCGTACCACTGGCGGCGATGAGTTTCGCCGCCTTTGTTTATGTCACTTTCGAGATGTTCTCGGTGGGGCTCATCTCCCCGATGGCGCGAGACCTCGGCGTCTCCGAAGGCCAAATTGGCCTCCTCATGAGCGTCTATGCGGGCTTGGTCGCAGTGGTGACCATCCCGCTGATCCACTTCACGCGTAGCGTCAATAGGCGTCCGCTGCTTATCGCCACTCTGGTGTTTCTCCTCGGCGGGATCGTGCTGCAAGCAACGGCGAGCAACTACTGGATGCTGGTCGCCGGGCGCGTCACCGCAGCGTTTACACACGGCGTGTTCTGGTCGCTGGTCAACCCGATGGCAGCGCGCATCGCACCTGCCGGGCAGACAGGTAAGGCGGTGGCCGCGGTGTCCATCGGCTCTACCTTGTCGCTGGTTGCTGGCTCGCCGCTGACCACTGCGTTGGGCACGATGATCGGCTGGCGGGCGTCCACGTGGGTGCTTGGCGTAGCGACGATCGGCGCACTGGTCACCCTGATCGCTACCCTGCCAAGCCTGCCGGCGGTGCCACCGGCGAACAGGGCGAAGGTGACGAAGACGAAGTCCGCCATCCCTTCGCTTGTGGTGTACGTGCTGCTCGCGGTGACGGGTATCTTCTCCACCTTTACGTACTTGGCGCTGCTGGTGGAAGGCACCGCCGGCCACGCGTATGTGCCGTTCGGCGTGTCCCTGTACGGCATCGCGGGCTTGGTCGGCATCACGATCGCCGGCCGGAGGGTGGATAGCCGAATGATCCGGCTCAATGCCCTGGCCGCTGCCGTGATGGTGGTGTCCGCCATCGCAGGTTTGCTCGCGCTCGGTGCCGGAAGCGGCCTAGGCATGTTCGCGGTGATCGCCGTGTTCGGCATGGCCGCCGGTGCGCTGCCCACGGTGGCCACCACCATCTTCTTGCACGCAGGCCAGCGCAACCAGGACCTGGCAAGTTCGGTGTACGTGGTCACGTTCCAGGTCGGTATCGCATCCGGTTCCGCGGTTGGTGCTGCGGTGGTGGATGCGGGCTACTTGTCCGGCACCCTGATCTCTACCGGTGTGCTCGGCGCGCTGGCGTTTGCGGTGCTGGCGCTGTGGTCGCGCAGGCTCCTGCGCTAGCGCCAGCGATTGAAGCACCAGACATACAAACCCCAGACATATAAGCGCAGTCTTATGCGTAGACCGGGGTGCGTGCGTTGACGCCAACCTCGAAGACCTCGTCTCGCGGATTGATCAGCGAGCGGTCGTGGGTGACAAACCCGCAGGCAATGTTGCGCTCTTCAACCAGGTCACGCAACAATTTCACAATCTCTTGGGAGCGGTCGTGGTCGAGGGCGGCGGTGGGCTCGTCGGCAAGCAAAAGCTCTGGCTCACCCATCAACGCGCGGGCGATGCCGACGCGCTGGCGCTGACCGCCGGAGAGTTCGCCCATACGGCGATCGCCAAGACCCTCGAGGCCGACCTTGGCCAGGAGCTCATCGGCGCGGTCCGGGCGTGGCTTGATGCCGCGGATGTCGTCGGTGACCAGCAGCTGGTCGCGAACGTTGAGCGCGGCGATCAGGTTGGCCTGCTGGAAGATCATGCCGATCTTGTCGCGGCGCACATCGTTGTTCACCTCAACGCCGTTGAGGGTGGCGGTGCCGGAATCCGGTGTGATCAGGCCCGCGGCGACGGAAAGCATGGTGGATTTTCCGGAGCCGGACTCGCCAACAATGAAGGTCAGCTCGCCGGGCTTGGCGGTGAAGTTCATGTTGTCCAGCACGGTTCGCATTTCCTGGCCGTCCTGGAAGGCGACGGTGACATTTTTCAGTTCAAGCATTATGCGGCACCTCCAAGGGCCTGTTGAGGGTTAACTTTGGTGATGGAACGGGTGGCGATCATTGCGCCGACCATGCCGAGCGCCCAGATGGCAACTGGCGGGGCGACGGCGGTGAGTGCGGTCAGGGAGAACGGTGCAGCGCCCTGCATCGCCAGCCCGAGGCCGAAGGCGACCACGCCTCCGATCAGCGCACCTGCACCGAGCAGCACCGCGGACTGGCCGAGTGCGTCCTTGAGCAGGTACTTGTTCGATGCGCCGATGGCCTTCAGGATGGCTAGGTCGCGGCCGCGCTGCATCGTCCACACCGTGAGGAACGCGACGATCACCAGCGCGGCGATCGCGTAGAGGAAGCCCTGGATGAGCTTCAGGGAGCCCTGCTCAGAGGAGTAGGCGGGCAGCCCCTGGAAGGACGCCTTCAGGGTGACGCCGCCGTCGACCTCATGGTCGGCGAGCAGCACGGTGCCGTCGGCGTCGGTGTGCATGATCTCTTTCCAAAAGTCCGTGGGCACCCACAGGACAGGGGAGTGGGAGAACGCCAGGTCCTCGCCGATTGCACCGACGGTGATGGCCTTGCCGGCGACGGTGATCTCCTCGCCCTGCTTGAGTTCAAGGCCCGGCGCGGCAACCGCCTCCTTGCCCAGCGTCTGGCCGCCCGGCAGCACGGTGCCTTCCGGCAGGGACAGGATGGACACTGCGGCGTCTTCGCCGTTTTGCTTGGTCAGCAGCATTTGGCTGGTGCCAAGCGGGGTCATGCCGTCGCGAGCCTCCACACGCGAGGTGGTAAACAACAGGTCTTCCGGGTCCTGGAAGACAACGGATTCCGGCTCGAGCGCTTCAAGTGCTGAGGTGTTCTGCTTGCCCAAGCCTGCGGTCAGGCCGGTCAGCACAACCACCAGCAGGGTGATCAGGGTGACCGTGCCCACGATCAGCCCGAAGCGCCCCTTGGCCGACTTCATTTCTCTCAAACCTACGAACATGACTCCGATTATGGCTTTGACCTGCACTGTTCCACATCGGGCGGGCGGTTGAAATCCCAATCAACCGATCGGTTGATCTACGCTCAGTCCTATGTTGTCCACGACCCGGATTCTGGATTTGTTGCGCGTGAGCTTGCACGTGCTGGTCGCCGTATTGCTTGTGGTGGGTCTTATGGGGCAATTGCGTATCGACGACCCCCTGCCCGGCCTCGTTCTCTCCACCGTCTTCGCCGCTGTGTACATGGCGGGCACGGTGTGGCACTACGAGGGCCGGGCCTATCCAAGTTGGGCGCCGTACGCGTGGCTGGCGGTCGTGGCCGCGCTGTGGGTGGGGCTGGTGCAGGTTTCCGCGGACTTCGTGTGGCTGGAGTTTCCGCTGGTCATGTTGGCGTGTGTGATCCTGCCGCGCTGGTGGGAGCTGCTGGCTGCGGCCGGCTTGCTGTGTGTGTCCCTGTGGGCAGTGGCCGGGCCTAGTGTGGGACCGGGTGTGGGCTCGGGTGCTGGTGGAAATATCGGTGCGGTGGTGGGGCCGTCGATAGGCACGGTGCTCGCGGTGTTCATCGTGCACGCGTACCGGGCGCTGCGCGCGGAGGCGGACCACTACAAGCAGATGGCGGAGGATCTGCGCTCGGCCCAGCGGGAGCGCGCCGCGGCGGAGCACGCTGCGGGCGTGGCGCAGGAGCGAGCGCGCCTGGCGCGCGAGGTGCACGACACGATGGCGCAGGGGCTCAGTTCGATCGTGCTACTCGGCCGCGCGCTGGATAAGCAGCTCGGCGACGACGCCGCGGCGCGCGAGACCCTGGACGTGATTCGCTCGACGGCTGCGGACAACCTGGCGGAGGCGCGTCGTTTTGTCAAGGCCAATTCGGCGGATACGGCGTCAATCGAAGCAGCGTCCGGTGGGGACACACCCCAGCGTGTGGCGTTGCCGGTGCGGTTGGAGCGCCTTGCCCGGGCAGCGTCGGACCGCCAGCGC
>NZ_KV789330.1:0-4330 GCF_001807545.1 Corynebacterium sp. HMSC08F01
GAGCAAGCTCGGCAGCGTCGCATCATCTAACCTTGGGCGCATGGCTTTCAGCGAAGTAGGTTCCGGCCCGTGGCGCGGGGTCGAGTTCCTCCGCGGCCTCGCCACCCCCGACGACGTTCCCGCAGGCTGCGCCCCCTTGATGTGGCGCCACAACGGCACCGCACGACTCGGCGGCTTCGTCGCCCGGGCGCAGGCGCAGGTGCTTATCGACGACACCTTCGTCCCTGAAGGCACCCAACGCGCCAACCCAGACGCGTTCACCCTGCCCAGCGTGACCACCGCCGCTGCCGACGAGGCGTTCGTGTTCATCGGAGAGATGTTCGGCCGCACCGGCACCATCGAGACGAATCAGCCGTGCGTGGCAGCGCAGCTGACCATCGCCCCGGAAACCGAGTTGGCGATCACACTCAACCCGGACTTCGAGTACGCCTTCGTCGCCGTCGACGGCGACCTGGCCGTCAACCGCACCCCGGTGCCGGGCTTCCCCGTGGGGCTCGTGGACACCGGCCACCGCACCATGGGGCTAGAGAACCGCTCCGACCCGCTCGCGCACGTCCTCATCCTTGGCGGAGCGCCAGCGGGGAGAGATTAGCCACAACGGCCCCAAACCCGCTTCGCAATAAGGGCCCGGGTTGCGTCCCTTAGTGTGGTGCAACGCTTTCTGATGGTGGGCCCTGGGAAGTACAGGGGCGGCCACCGTCAGTAACCTTTCGACTCAACTACCACATTTCACCGAAAGGCACGTAACGATGACCGCTGCTCCGCATTCTATCGACCCTGAAACCTATCTGGATGGTCTGCTCGCCCAAAGACGTGACAAACGTACGGGATACGGATGGTTTGCCCATTGGTTCGTCGCAGCTACATCTATGGTGTCAGCGTGCGTGTGATGCATGAGGGGAGCATGGGCAATTCTTAAAGCTTCTGTTAGTCATTTTTACCGATGTCCCTTATGGATACGTGACCTGTAAGGTTTTCTCCCGGAAAACAAATGGGACTTTTTCCGAGATTCTCTCGTCTTTCATTGATGGAAAACACGAAATGAGAAAATTGAGGAACGATCTGCACCGCTGGGAAATACTCCCTCAACTTATACGTGATGTCCCAGCCTTTGTCGTACCACCGAAACCGATCGAAGTCCTCTTTCCACTGAGGTCGCTCACGAAAGCTGTCGGGTACCTCGATGAAATTTAAATTAAATTCTCTCGTCCACTCAAGGATCTCGTTTCCCAAAACAGGTTCTATGCCTAAATCCGCGGGAAGATAGTAGCCCCTTCCTTCGGAACCGGTGACTACTAGTTCTTTAGAAGGCCACAAGGAACTTGGATGACTATATTCTGGCCGCAGGAAAATTCGATGGGGTTCCACGAAACTAGGCTACCGTCAATTTTACTGCCACGAAAGTGGAAGCCCCTTGACGCATCCCGCCCATTCTGTAGAGTACTCGTCGTCTCCAGCCCACCCGGTAACAAACTCGTTAGTTACGTTGCGGGCAATTGCCACACTACGAGTACCGCTATTAGTATTTTTTCTTTGCTTTCCCCAATTGCCGAGACGAGGGCGATCGAAATCCTCCGCTTGAAAAGTGTAGAATACGCACCCCAGGAAATCATACCACTCTTTCCTAGTTAGAGGATAATTCGCAAAATGGCCCGGATGTTCCCCGACCTCCGGATTAGGCGCCATGTGTGTGCGGAATCGTCTGCAATCCAGGGTCACCATCCCTCTGCCCGGTACTCGCCACGCAGCCAATTTCGTATCTGGTGGAAGCTCGTATTCAATACATGGGAGAACGCGCTCCTGGTAATTTTCGCGCGCTTCATCGTTATGGGAAGTTTCTGCTTGGAGGACGGGGGAACCAACGACGGGAGCGAAAATCGGCCAGTAGAGGTCCTTGGTTATTTGGGACACTCCCGTCAATTTTCCGCCCATAAACTCCTGCTCCTGCCAGAAGCTATCTTGTGCAACCGGATCCCCTACGGGGTAGCCTAAAAGCCCTTTTTCAAATCCCTGTTCAGTGTACTGAATCAGAAATGTTCCGCTCACCGGATGTGCTCCGTGTTGTGGCGTCCAGTAGATCATCCCACCTTCGAAGACGTTGTAACGTCCGATTCCGTCTGGGGTGGTCAGCTCGTCACTGATGGGAAAGCCAAGCGCACTGGTGTGTCCGCCCATGGATTGCCACTTGTCGTAGATTGCCCCTTGGATGCTGGCCTGTGTCGCAGGTAGCGCGTTGTGCGTGTAGACGTGGCCGCCTTCAAAGTGTTGGACGTACCACTGGTTGCCGAGTGAGATGTCGCTGGTGGTGGGGTATCCGAGAAACCCGTTTTCCCATCCGTGCCGCTGCCACACTCGTGACACTGGGATGCTGACGCTGTGCGCACCCGTGCGAGGGTGCCAGTAGATGAATCCATTAACGAACTCGGAGCGTTTGCCCACCCCGTCCGGGTTTGTCAGTTCCTTGGATTTCGGAAGGAGGAGGAAGCTGGTTGGTCCACCGATGGCGTCGTAAAGGTTTTTAATCGCCCCGCACACCTCAAACGGTGCCGGCCAGTACACGCCGCATCCTGGGCGGGCATTTAGCGTGGGGGTGCTCGGGTCGGTGAGTTTGGCTTCTTTGATCTCTGCTTGATCTGCATCGGCTTTGCTGGCGCCTGCCGGGATGCTCTCTCTGTCCGAGCGCATCTGCCCCGGGATGATCTCGCTGTGCGGGTCGTCGGTGGGGTGCCACTCGTCAAGGCCCTGAGGATTAAGCTCGTCCTGCGTGACTTGGTTGACCTCGTACCTTTCGGCTCCGGGAGGGGTGGGGATGCCCCACTGAGCGAAGGGGCCTTCGAGGCTTATGACGGGATTTTCAACTGTATCCGTTGTGGTTTGGGTTTCACCCGAATCTTGTGGGGATAAGTTGCTATGGGACGATGAGCCTGTTGAGGTGGTCTGGGCTTTGGTGGCAGTGGGATGAGCAATCGTAAGTACGGCGACGGACAAAACTGCTAGGCACTTTTTGACTTGCGGATTCATTGTCTTCCTCTGAATGTCTGGTGTTGCGATGTGCTTTGGCTGACCTTAGGCTACAAGTTGCCTGCCAATACCGCAGTGCAATCTGCCAAAATGTTAGTTCCGTGAAAGTAATGTCTATTTCTCGGAAAGGAAGAAGATCGGGGACATGAGGGTCGAGAGGAAATGCGCCACATTCCTGATGGCTGCCGCTACTGTTGCGAGCGTTGTAACTGGTTTGCCTCACGCTGTGGCGAATGATTGGCCATCACTGCAGGCGACGAGTACTACTCCCGTTAAGGACAATCGAATTGCTGCCTTGTGGCAGGTGATAACCCCTGCCAGTAGAGAGGGTGCATCTCGGGTTCGCAGGGAATGTACCGCGAGTTATGTAGGGGATGGGTTTTGGCTTACTGCGCACCATTGTGTATCCCAGAATCCGTCGATGGACGGTTACTTAGAGCAGTTTGATGGGCAGCAGGCAGGGATCGCCGGAATCTACACATTGTCGGATACGGATGACGTTGCTCTGATTGAGGTGGGGCCGGGAATTGATGCGGATACTTTTGAAGTAGCGCAGGATCCGCTCGACATAGGCCAGCAGGCAACACTGACGGGGTACGGAGAGACCCACGACTATGCGTCGTCTGCCACCACAACGATTGTCGCTCATCGTGACGAGATAGATTTCGGATCCGCAGTCTATACCGATCTGTTCGAAGCGCTGTCTGCAACCGCATCACGATCGTGCAGTGGTGACTCGGGGGGACCTGTTTATATCGGGTCAACCATCTATGCAATCCATACGGGAGGGGGTTACAACCCGTCCTGCGTCGACGGAAAAGACATGCTGATGTGGCACACCAATATTGCATCCAGGGCTGACTGGATCAACAGCACTATGAAATTGAATGCTGGGTTAACTGCAGCGGAGGAGTATAAGGCTGCTACCGGGCTCAATGCTGCCCTCACTGGACGAACCGGTATCGAGTGATGTTGGTCAGGGGTAGGATAGGCCCCCTCACAGTCCGTTGAGTAGCAGTCGCTTCAGTTCGTAGAACCTTCAGCAAAACAGTGGCGTCGGGGAAACGGTGGTTCTAACCGGCGTGTATGACGGCGACAGCGGTTTTGGAAGCTACCATGCTCCGTCGTTTGGCTACGGTAGCTATCCGGGGCGAAAGTACACGATTTCGAAGCAGCCATTTTCCCGTGGGGTCAGACAAAAGAAAAGGTTCTTCGAAGTGAAGCAGCGTCCGGTGCGGACAAGCCCCAGCGTGTGGCGTTGCCGGTGCGGCTGGAGCGGCTTGCCCGGGCAGCGTCGGACCGCCAGCGC
>NZ_KV789331.1:0-1786 GCF_001807545.1 Corynebacterium sp. HMSC08F01
GCGTGAGCGCAAGAAGATCGTCGAGTGGGAGGAAATGCTGGGCCACTCCCGCGCCGGCGAGTAACGCCGTCATGTACACCGAATCGACACGTCCGCGCGACGTGTCGATTTTTTGATACAAAATCGACATGATGCACCCGCGCACCGTAGCGGCCCCCACAGCCCAAAAAGCGATATCGCCTTTTGCACCGACCGGCGAGACGCGACCTGGGGTTTTGCAACAGCGCACCCTGTAAAAGGCGATATCGTCTTTTGGGCAGTCGCGGTGCCACAGCAGCACGGCAGGTCACAGCAGCGCAGCAGCACGCCACAGCAGCGCAGCAGCACGCCACAGCAGCGCGAACCCGATATCGGGGGTTAGCGTCGGGTCAGCACCTCGAGCGCTGCTGTGTTCAGAAACACCTTCGACCGCCCCGCCTTCTGTTCTTCGAGGATGCCGGCCTCGACCAGCTGCGACAGCCACATCGATGCTGTCTGCCGCTTCGCCAGTCCCGCATCGATCACGTCCGTGATGCGGACATACGGCTGAACGAACAGCAGCTCCGCCAGTTCGGCTGCTGGCGAGATGCCGGTTTCGCGGACACGGGCGGTGGTGGTGTCCTGGAGCGTGCGGAGGTCGTCGATAAGCAAGCTTGTGCTCCGGGCCGACTCAGTCACCGCGTTGACCATGAACAGGATCCACTGCTCCCACCCACCGTCCGCGGTGACCGCGCGCAGCAGCCGGTAATACTCCGCTTTCCTATCGACGATCGTCCCTGACAGATACAGCACCGGCAGTGACAACACCTTCTCTTGCAGCAACAACAAGATGTTGAGGATGCGGCCGGTGCGGCCGTTGCCGTCGTAAAACGGGTGGATAGCTTCGAACTGGTAATGCGTCACCGCCATCAACACCAGCGGATCCAACCCGTGGTCCGAGTAGATGTAGCGTTCCCACGCCGAAAGGTGGCGTTGCAGCACGTCGAGGCCTTCGGGTGGGGTGTACGCGCGCGTGCCCGTGTCCGGGTCGCCGATGTAGGTACCCGGTGTTGAGCGGAGCGTGGCCTGCCCACCCTGCAGGGTCGAGCACACCTCAACCGCAACCTTCTCCGACACCGGCCTATCCGCGATCAGGTCCACGCCGCGCCGCAGAGCATCGCGGTAGCGCAGCGCTTCCTTGGTTGCCGGCGTAGGCTCCGGATCGATGCTCCACTGAGCCCGGAACAGCTCATCGTTCGTGGTCACAATGTTTTCGATCTCTGTCGATGCCTGCGCCTCACGCAACGGGATAGTGGAGGTGATGATCTCCGGGTTCGGGATCAACCGGCATGCGGTGTTGAGGGCGGCCAGTTCGCTGCGAGCGTCGATAACAGCCTTGAGCACCTTTGCGGTCTCAAGCGTGTGCTGTGGTGGCAGCGGAGGCAGATCGTTGTACGGCTTCGCAGGGTCGAACGCCGCTGTGTTTCCGGTCATGTCGAAAGAATAAACACGTCCGCGCGACGTGTCGATTTTTTGATGCAAAATCGACATGACGTCGCCGCGCACCGTAGCGACCCCCACAGCCCAAAAAGCGATATTGTCTTTTGCACCAACCACCGGACCGCGACCTGGGGTTTTGCAGTGGCCCACCCTGCAAAAGGCGATATCGTCTTTTAGGCAGCAGCACGCCAGAAACGTCTACACTTGCCCGGTTACCTACAGAAAGGGCACCCACGTGGATCTCATCCGCTTAACCACGCGATTTGGAAAACGCTACGCGCCGACGATTGCGCTGGTTATCGTGCTGCAGCTGGTCACGACGCTGGCA
>NZ_KV789332.1:0-8889 GCF_001807545.1 Corynebacterium sp. HMSC08F01
TCGCGAGTTCGAGTCTCGTCATCCGCTCCAAGTACTTCGGAGTTCCCGAATACTTTGGAGGTAACTCCACGGTGGATTGGTCGAGTGGTTAGGCAACGGTCTGCAAAACCGTGTACACGGGTTCGATTCCCGTATCCACCTCCAAGCTGTCACCAGCCAAGCGCGATTAGCTCAGCGGTAGAGCACTACCTCGACACGGTAGGGGTCACTGGTTCGATCCCAGTATCGCGCACAGAGGGTCTTCCCCTCGTCAACTGAATACAAGATGCGGATGTAGCGCAGTTGGTAGCGCATCACCTTGCCAAGGTGAGGGTCGCGAGTTCGAGTCTCGTCATCCGCTCCACTATGACGTTGAAAATGATAAAACGGCGTTTGCCTTAGCGCGTATCGCTTAGGGGGGTGCGAAAAATCGCCTGCGTTAGCGAGTGTATAGCGCGTTAGCTCTTACCTGCAGAAGCGCTTTCCTCTCTTTCGGCTGAGCGGGCGTTTGCGTTAGCAGGCGTTGATTTGGTCGAGGCGGACGCTATGGTCGGCGACCTCGGTCACAAGTTCGGCATCGTGGGTGATGACAATGACGACGGCACCAGTGTCAGCGAGTTTACGCATTACTCGGGAAATCGCGACCAGGTGCTTGTAGCCAACACCGGATGTGGGCTCGTCGAAGATATAAACTTTCTTGTTCGTAGCAAGCGCTGTAGCAATAACCAGGCGTTGGCGTTGCCCGCCAGAAAGTGCTTGGGGATGATCAGTCTCGTGGTCGGCAAGGTCGAGTTCTTCAAGGATCGCGTGGGCATCGATGTGTTGCTTTTCGGCTTTGGTCGTGCCGAGCGTGACTTCGTCGATGACGGTATCTGAGAACAACTGTCGGGTAGGGTCTTGCATCACAAGGTAGGCGTCGCGGCTGGTGAATTTTTGTCCGCCGAGTGTGATGGATGCATGTTTGGCTTTTTCTAGTCCGCAAACAATGCGTGCCAGAGTTGATTTCCCTGAACCGCACGGGCCAAGGAGTGCCGTGATTTTCCCTGCCGGAAACAACACGTGGTTAATATTGAGGACTGTGTTTCCGTGGCGGTAGGCAAAGGCGAGGTTGTCGATCGTGAGCCCTTCACCTTCTGGTTCGGGCAGGCTCGGCATGGATACGGGCACTAGGGATCGCAGTCCAAGCTGTTTGCGCTCCTCATCCGAGGTAGCGTAGAACTCTTCGCCGGTTGCGGTGAGGGCGATCTTGCCTTTGTCGAAGCAGTAAACGCGGTCGACGATCCCAGCAAGGAAACTCAGCCGGTGTTCAGCAATGATGATGGTGTGTCCATCGGCTTTGAGCCTGGCGATGAGTGTGGCGAGTTGGTCGATAACGTCAGCGGACAAGTTCGCGGTTGGCTCGTCAAAGACGATCAGCGACGTGTTGTTGCACATGGCGACGGCGCAGGCCACGCGCTGCATCTGTCCGCCTGATAGTTGTGTGACGCGGGATTCCAACATGTCGACGATACCTAACTCGGCTGCAACCTCGTCAATGCGGGCACAGATCTCCTGCGGGTCGCGGCCGAGATTTTCTGGACCGAAGGCGAGTTCTTGGCGCACGTGAGTGGTGTAGAACTGGGTGCGCGGGTTTTGAAACACTGTCGAACAGTGGTGGGCAAGCTCTGATAGATCTACTCGTGCCACGTCAATGTCGGCGACTGTGACGCTTCCGGTAAGGTCGCCGTCGTGAAAGTGTGGGATGAGCCCGTTAAACAGCCGCAACGCGGTGGTTTTCCCTGACCCTGACGCGCCACACAGCAAGGTGACGGTTCCAGGTGTGATGGTGATGGTTGCGTCGTTGATTGAGGGGTGGTCTGCTCCTCGATAGGTGAATGTGACCCCAGTTGCTTGGGCTATTGTCATAGGACGATTCTCCATATCGCGAAGCCGATAACGACGAGCAGAATAACTGCGTCGACCACCCGGAATTTCACGACCGTGACTGAGGTGGGCTTTGCGGTTCCGCCCAGTCCGCGCACGAGGGCGGCCGATGCCAGTTCGTCCCCGCTGCGTACCACGGTCGATAGCAGCGGGATTGTGAAGTACTGGGCTGCACGCAGGGAAAGCGCGGACATGCCGCGTAGTTTCATGGCATCTGAGATCGCTTTAACCTCGTGGCCGATCACGGGCAGCACACGTAAGGCAACCGAGATTGGGATCGTGAAACAGGTCGGGATCCGTGAGCTGGCGAGTGCTTTTTGCAAGGTGGCGGGTCGGATTACGCCGATCGCATAGGCTCCCATTCCTGCGCTGACACTGAATCGCCACATCCACTGCAAAAACAGCACGAGGAACGCGCTGGCCGTTGATTTCCAGACCAGGGGTATCACATAAACGAGTGTGCCGAGGACCGCAAACGTGGCGAGGTAGCCTGCTACCCAGCTCGGGCGCACGAGCGTGTTGGGGTTGATCGCAGCGCTCGCCAGCATCACGGCGGCGAATCCGCCCAGAGTACACACGAACCACGGCGAGTAGGCGCTGTAGATCGTGGTGGAGACGATGACGAGCGCTGCGATAATCGTGCGCGGGTCGGGAAGTTTAGACAAGACCGGCCCGTTCAAAGTGCTTACGCGCCACCCGGGTTCCTAACAGACCAGCAAGCCAGCCCACGATGAGCATCACAACGAAGAAGCCCAACAGAGTCGGGATAGTGACTACCTGGGCCATCTTCGCGGCATACTCGGCACCCATTTGTTCGGCGATCTGCGACATATATGCATCTTGGTTCATAAATAGCGGTATCCACGGTGACACGTAGATCGGCAGGATAAACAATGCATATGCCAGTGGAACGCGAACTTTCACGCTCTTCGGCCCCTTGGTGATCACCAAGTCAGCGAGCAGGCCGAATACAGCGGCCACCGCGACGCCGCCCACCCAGTGGCCGGTCACGAAAAAGAGGATTTCGATGATAATCAGCATGATTGTCAACGCCCCCATCTTCGGAGTGCGTGCTGTGAACAGCGCAAAGACGATGCCGTTAACGAGGATAGAAAGCAAGAAACCGGCATACATGGCGGCGGGGATGAACCCGAGCATTCCGAATGCAAACACGATGACGAACATCAAGGCGGTGAAGACGCCAATGTTGATGAAGTCGCGCGCGTTGAGGCGCGAGGATGTGGGTGTGGACATAGTTTTTCCTTTCATGATTGTGAACAGTGCTGTGTTTTAGACGAGTTGCCATCCGGCGGCGTTGATGCGTTCTTGCCAGAAATCGCGGTATTGACCTGGCTGGTTGACCAGCTCGTCGTGGCACCCGCGCTGGGCGATACGCCCACCGTGGGAGAGCACAATGATTTGGTCAGCTGACCGAATGGTTTCCAGTTTGTGGGCGATGACAATCAGTGTGGAGTGTTTGCGTAGCTCATTCATCGCCGCAACAATGTTGGCTTCATTTTCCGCGTCCAACGCGCTGGTGGCCTCATCGAACAGCACAATCGGAGCTTTCTTCACCAAGGCGCGAGCGATGGACACTCGTTGGCGTTCCCCACCTGACAGTGCACGCCCGCCAGCACCCGCCAATGAATTCCAGCCGTCTGGGAGGCGGTTGACGATTTCCGTCACGCCCGACAGGTCAGCGGCCCACCTGATTTCTTCATCGGTGGCTTCTGGGTTGCCAAGGCGAATGTTGGCTTCGAGAGTGTCGTTGAATAAGTAGACGTCTTGGAAGACGAGAGACACCTGGCGCATCAGGTCTTCGATGGTCTGCTCGCGCACGTCCACTCCGCCAACGCGCACGCTGCCGGACTGCACATCCCAGAAACGTGCAACCAACCGGGCGATCGTCGTCTTCCCGCACCCAGATGGACCAACCAGGGCACACATGCCGCCTTGCGGGACATGGAAGGAAATATCACAAAGAACCGGGGTGTCCGGATCGTAGCTGAAGGTGACGTCCTCGAAACGAACATCACCAGGGGCGTTTATCGGTGTGGAGGCATCGGGTTCGGACAGTTCGGGGGCATCCATGACCTTGTCGACGTGGTTCATCTGCTGGCGGCGTTCTTCCAGCCCGGTCATGCAGCCGCCGATGTCTTGGAGCATGGTGGTGAACCGCAGGCACATGCCGATTGTGACCACGGCGTTCAGCGCATTCATTTGCCCGCCGAGGGCGAGTTGGGCGGTCAGCCAGATCATCACCACAATGAGCGCTTGGACGAACATTCCATTAATCAGGTTCGCTAATGTTTCGATCCACAATGCTTTGCGACCCTTGCGGTCAGCCTGTTTGAATGCCCGATCAAGGGCCGGGTAGTCGTCGGCGACATGGCAGGAGCGCAGCGCGCCTTGGCAGGTGGCGAATTCGACCATGCGAGCCGCCAACTCTGACTCGGCTGGTTCGGAAACCTGCTTACCTTTATCAAGAAGCACGCGGGAGATATGGAGGAAGGCGAGCATGATCGGGAAGGCGATCGTCAAGGTCAGTCCCAGTCGCCAATCCCAGAACCAGGTTCCCACAGTGATCACCAGCACGGCTGAGAGTTTTTGGACGAGGGAGAAAATGAAATGTGCCGCCGACTCGCCCAAGTTCATCATTTCCTGGGTGACCATGCGCGACAGCCGTCCAGAGCTACCCGAATCGAACACTCCCAACGGTAGGCGGGCTACCTTGTTGCCGACCGCTTGGTGGACGTCGTGAATGAATCCGAGCGCGCCGATATAGCCGGTGCGCATGCCATAAAACTCCGTGCCCACGCCCAGCATCGCGATCACCGCCAAGGCGATGAGCCAGCCCGAAAACGACAGCCCCCACACCGGCATTCCGGTTGCTAGGGCACTTGCGGCGGGAAGCAGAGTCAGCAGGGCAAAGCCGTGACACAGTCCTGAGACCGCACCCCACGCTTGACCAACCGAAAGGTCTCGCCACGAGGCGGGTTCCATCAAACGCTTAAAGCGTGGCAGCAATAGTTGATTCATCGTGTCATCTCCTCGCATGCACCTTGGGTAAGAAGTGCCTGATAGTGCGCATTACCCAACAGCTCATCGTGTTTACCGACCACAGCAATGCGCCCGCGTTCCATGACGACGATTTGGTCTGCCCCTCTGATCGAGGCCAGTCGGTGGGCGATCACAATCACGGTTCTGCCTTTGGCAAGAGTCGAGAGAGCTTGTTGGATTTTCGATTCCGATTCCGGGTCCGCCATCGCCGTCGCCTCGTCCAGCACCAACACTGGGGCATCAACCATGAGCGCCCGGGCGATTGCGATACGGGCTGCCTGGCCGCCCGAAACGTGGGTGTCCTCGCCCAACACGGTGTCGTAACCATCTGGCAGGCTCATGATGAACTCGTCGATCTGCGCTGCCCGCGCCGCCTGCCGCACCTGATCCAAGGTTGCGTCTGGCGCGCCCAGGGAAATGTTGTTGTGGATGGTGTCACGAATAAGCTGTGCATCTTGCAGGACGAATGCAACCGTCGAATACAACACATCCTGGGAAATGCTCTTTAGATCAACCCCGCCAATAGTGATCGTGCCAGCGTCCGGGTCATCGAAGCGGGCAATCAAACTCGCCAACGTCGACTTCCCCGCACCCGACGGGCCAACCAGCGCGGTCACCGTGCCTGCCGGAATGCTCAGGCTCACCTCGTCTAATGCCTGGGTGTCATCATAGGCATACGACACACCCCGAATCTCAATATCATGACCCTTTGGTGTCTGTGGCGCATCGGGCTGACTCAACGCCGGTAGCTCCATGACGTTCACCAGCCTCACTGCCGCAGACCCTGCGAGCTGGTAAGACCAGGCGATTGTCGCGACTGTCATCAATGCGCCCGGCAACACCAAGGCAATCAACGTCGTCGCTATCACCTCGTAGATGCTCACCCAACCGGCGTTCATCATCAACGCGCCACCGCCAAGGTTCACGATCAACAACACCGGGATCGACACCCACGAAAATGAGGCGACCGACATCGACACCAGCGGCATACACCACGCCCGGTAGAACTTAGAAAACTCGTTAGCTGCATCTAAATAGGCTTTATGTGCTTGGCCAACCTTGCCGAACGCTTTCACCACTGAGATACCGGCAACGAACTCGGCCATCGTTGCCGAAACCTGAGCGAGCTTGGTATCCATTTGCGCGGTCTTCTCATTCATCCCACGCATCGACATGCCATACATGCCCACATAAATCGGAATCGTCGCAATCGACAGCAACGCGAGTCGCCAATCCACCACAAACGCATACATCAACAAGGCGAGCGGGGATACGATCGCGTTCAGTTTCTCGATCGGCCCGTGCGCGATCACTGTGTGCACCGTGGCCGTATCATCCTGAATGGTCTTGCGGATCTTCCCCTCACCCTCGCGGGTAAACCACGACAGCGGAGCAGTCGACATTCGGGCGGCAATTTGCCGGCGCATCTGGTTACGCAACGACAGGTCAATAAAATGCGTCACGCCCAATGCAACAAAATATAAGGTCAACCGGGTCATGTATGCACTGACGAGGAGTATGACGATCCAGTTCACTCGCGCCGGGTCCACCTGGTCTTGCATAAGTTCTCTGCCAAGCTCCACCAGAGCCACATACGGGGCAATAGCCAACACCCCGGAGGCGAACGCTAAGACCTGCGCGACGAACAGTTTGCCTTTCACCGGCTGCGATAACTGACGAATCGCGTTCTGGCCAGCGACAGATTTTTCCTTCGCCGACCCATACTCACCTTCAACAACCTGATCCATTGCACTATCGTCCATGCAAACACCATCCTTATTAAGTAAGGCTAACCTTATCTGGTTTCTGGGAGATGTACCTAACCATGCACGAAAACCGATACGAGCATCACCCTTTCAAGGCCATACTCACCTGTTCACCGGTGCGGAATACGAATCGGATCGTATCCTCGTCTACGATGGCGTGGTCGATGAGTGCGCTCCACTGGGCGGGGCGGAACTCGCTCACAGGTTCGCCTGCCAGATTGTCTAGGGCTGTGGTGACGGCGGCGTGCTTGGCGGTGTTCGCTGCAATATCTGCCTCTAGGCTTGTTTTGCGTGCGAGTGTCTTACGGTAGGCAGTATCGAGCTCTGTGTACTTGTTTTGGTAGGCGTCTTGGTCGAGCGCGCGTTGCTGGTTTTCGGCTATCAGTGCTTCGATCTGCTCAGTGAGTTCCACGATTTTTGTTTGGCAGGCGGCGGCTTGTTCTTCCATACGGCTCGTATCAAGCATGGAGTCAAAGATTTGCAATAGGTGGCTTTGCCGTGGCTGGCGGGCGATCAGTTGGTTGAGTGCTTGGACGAAAGCATTCTTGATATGTTCGTCTTTCACGGTCGCAGTACTGCAAGGGTGCTCGCCTGCGTATTTGTGGTTGCATTGCCAAACTGTGTACTTATATTTCGTGTTCGACGCCCACGTTTTACGCCCATACCACGACCCACACTGCGCACACTTGAGCCTGGTGGAGAATAAGCCGACCTTGGCTGAGGATATGTTGCCGTGTCGGGTAGTGAGCTCGTATTGCACCTGATCCCAGATGCGCGGAGCAATAATCGGCTCGTGATTGCCTGTTACGTAGTATTGGGGTACTTCGCCTTCGTTGACCTTCATCTTTTTAGTAAGGAAATCGGTGGTGAACGTCTTTTGCAGCAGGGCATCGCCCTTGTATTTTTCATTCGACAAGATCGAGCGCACTGTCGACGTTGACCACACTTCTTTCCCGCGCGGGGTGAGGATCTTGCGGGCAGCGAGTTCGGTTTTGATCTCACTGATAGCCATCCCGTCAAGGAAAAGCTGGTAGATCAGCCTGACGGTTGGTGCCTGGGTTTCATCGATGACGAGACTGCCGTCCTCGCCTTTCTTGTATCCGAGCAGGGATTTGTAGGGCACCATGACTTTTCCATCGGCGAAACGTTTCCTGTGTCCCCAGGTGACGTTTTCGGAGATAGAGCGGGATTCTTCCTGGGCCAGGCTGGACATGATCGTGATGAGTAATTCGCCTTTGGCGTCGAAGGTGTAAATGTTTTCCTTTTCGAAGTAGACCTCGACGCCTGCGTCTTTGAGCTTGCGCACGGTGGTCAAGGAGTCGACGGTGTTGCGTGCGAACCGGGAGACGTTTTTGGTGAGGATCAGGTCGATTTTGCCTGCCAGGGCGTCATCGATCATGGTTTGGAATCCCTCACGGCGCTTCATAGAGGTGCCAGAGATACCTTCGTCGGCGTACATGCCCGCGAACTGCCAATCATTACGGGAGCGAATGTAGGTGGTGTAGTAGTCGATTTGCGCCTCATATGATGAGGTTTGTTCTTCCATCTCGGTAGAGACTCGCGCGTAGGCGGCGACCCTTCTGCGTGCCGGTACACCAGATAGGGGTGTGACAGTTCCGGGTTTCTTTGTTGCGGGTATCGCTGTGACGGTGCGGTTCATGTCAGCCTCCCTTCACTGGTTAAGCCCACTGGCTTCATGGTTCCATCCGCGAGGTGGAATGTGAGCTGGTGCGGGAAGGCTTCAATCATCACGATCTGCTCGCCAACCTGGACAGGGTCGAAACTTTGGGTGCCGAGCATGTCTGCGCAGGCGTGTTCGAGGAGTGTTTCGCGCAGGTTGTGCCCCCTACAGGGGTTGCCGTTCCCGGTGCAGGCACTCCAGCACCGCCAGAACTTATACGAGGTTCCAGACTTGTAGGTGCGGGTTTTGCGTTGATAGTTCTTCCCGCACGCGCCGCAGCAGATCCGTCCAGTGAATACGCCCGTGTTCTTTGACGGGGTTGCAGCCGGACCAATCTCGCGCCGATAGGCAATTTCTGCTTGCACCGCGTCAAACGCAGACTTATCGATGATGGGTGGGAGGGCTTGCTCAACCCAGTATCGCGGCAGCTCCCCGTCGTTGAGGGCACATGTGTGTCTGATCTGATGTAGGTGGTCCAGT
>NZ_KV789333.1:0-4738 GCF_001807545.1 Corynebacterium sp. HMSC08F01
GTGGATGCCCAGACCGCGCTGGATCTGGTCATTTGCCTGACGGATAGCGTCGTTCACCTGAGCGGACAGACCCTCCAGGCCCGGGATGCGGACCTGGGAAAGGATGCCCAGCGGGATAGCCAGCAGCAGCGGTGCAGACAGGCCGATGATGGAGGCAATGCACTTGCCGTCGATCTCAGAGGAGCCCTTCTCGGTCTTGTTGCCCTGGAGGTCAACGCCAAGGTCGATCTCGACGTAGTCTTCCTGCTTGTCGCTGCGGACGCCGTTCTCAATCGGAACGACGACGAGCTTGCCGCCAGGAACCTTGCCAGCGTCAACCTCGAGGTGGCCGCCCTTGTCCACAACCTTGTCGTTCGGGACGATGGTGCAGCTGCCGTCGCCGGTGCAGATGTTGATCTCAACGTTGTTCGAGCCACCCTCGAAGTCAACGATGTAGCTGCCGTCCTTGCCCGGGTTGGGCTTGATCGACGGACGCGGCTTCGGAAGCTCGCCCTCGGAAGTGTCCGGGATGACAGCATCGACGACGCGGACGAGGTTGCCTTCCGGATCGCGGATCTCGATCTGTGCCAGACCACGCTTGCCAGGCTGTGCCTCGATGGCGAGCTTGCCCGGCTCTGGCTCGGTGACCGTCACCAGATCTTTGCCGTGAACAACCTTGTAGGTGTGCTTCTCGCCGAAGTCGACGGAGTCCTTGATGTTCTTGTACAGAACAGTGCGGAACTCTTCGAAGTTCAGCTGCTTGCCCTCTGGGAGGACCTCGATGTTGTAGCGGCGGACCACAACATCACCGCGGCGCTCGATGACCTTCACGGTCTTGCCGATGGACTCCGGGCCCTTCGGCACGAGGATCCACTTGCCGTCTTCCTCGACGACCTTGACCCACTCTGCACCCTCGACGATCTCGATCGGGTTGTTGTTGATGCGGGTGATGGTGAAGCGACCGTCAACGCTGAGCTTGTAGTCGTCGGAAGACGCGGTGTTGCCACCGTTCTTGCCCGGAACAACCGTGTAGATGTAACGCTCAACGACAGTGTCGCCAGACTTGATCTCGACAGTGGCGGTGCCGGTCTTGCCGTCCTTCGGCGTGACCAGCAGGGTGTCGCCTTCGCGCTTGACGTCGATGACGTCCTCGCCCTTGACGTCGTAGGTGAACTCCGAGGAGTTCATGGTGATCGAGGACTCGGACTTCGGCGTGAGCTCGAACTTCTCCTCACGTGCACCCTGCGGGGTCACGACGAAGATGTAGCGCTGGTACGCGATACCGCGGGAGTTAAGGACCTCAACAACAACTTCGCCGTTGGCGCCGTCGACGAACTTCAGGGAGTTGTTCTTGATGTCGCCGCCATCGAGCAGCTCCTTGCCCTTGGTGACCTTGAGGTTGTCGCCCGTGATACCGACGGTTGCGCCGGACTTGACGTTCTTGCGCACCTCGTCGATCTTGCTCGGGGTGACGTTGATGGTGTACTCGACGAGCTCATCATCACCGAACTTCTCGACGATGACGATCTTGCCGTCCGTGCCCAACTTCGGCAGGACCTTCCAGTTGCCGTTCTCGTCTTCTTCCTTGTCGAAGAGATCCTCGCCTTCCTTGACCTCGAACTTGTTACCCGGGGTGCCGCGAGTCAGGGTGACGGTGTTGCGGTCCAGAACATCCTGGCTGACCTTGGCGGGCGGGTACTTGGTGTCACTCTTCACCTTGGCGACCAAGGTGTAGGTACCAATCAGGACGCGGCCGTTGTCGGTCTCCTTGTACACGTTGAAGACCAGGGTGCCGTTGGTGACGTTCGTGACCTTCCACGGATCCTGCTCGTCCCACTTCCACTCACCGGACTTGGAAACGGGCTCCTTGGACAGATCGGAGGTGTCGGGGCCGTAATCGATCGTGATGGTGTCGCCCTCCTCCATCAGGCGGGTGACGTTGTCCACGGAAACGTTCGTACCGTGCTCGATCTTCAGGTTGAAGGTGTAGGTCTTGCCGTCCTTGCCAACGGCCTTGATCACAACATCGCCGGTTGCGTCCTTCTTCGGGGTGACAACCCAGGAGTCGCCGCGCTTCTCGATCTTCTCAATCTTGTCAGCGCCCTCAACGATCTCCGGCTTCTCCTCAACACCCTCGATTTCGAGAATGTAGGAGTTGAGGTTGCCGATGACGCGGGTGTAGGTGGAACCACCAGTGGTGGTGTCGATCATGAAGATGTAGTTGTTCTCAGCGCCGGTCGGCTTGCCGTTGACCTTCTCAAAGACGGTGACCTTGATCTGATCCTGCGACAGGCCATCAACAACCTTCAGCTTGTACTGGTTGGAGGAACCCTCAACCTTCACCAGCTCGCCCGGGCCGTCAACCTTGTAGTCCCAGCCAGCCGGGACGGTGATGGTCTGGTCGATGTTGGAGACACCCACGTTGAAGAAGTGGTTGTTCACGGTGACGTCGTTGACGGTGACCTTCTCGGTCTTCTCGTTGACGATGTTGACCGTGTACTCGTGGCGGTTGCCTTCGCTGTCCGTAATGACGAAGCGAACGGTGCCCTTGCCCTCACGCTTCGGCACGATCTCAATGACGTACTTGCCGTTGCGCTCAACCTTGCGGATATCAACGAGGCCGTTGGAGTCGTCGATAATCTCGAGCTTCCAGTCGCCGAGCTTGTCAACGTCGATGATCTGCGTCTTGTCGGTGCCCTCGAAGGCGAAAGCGTAGGTGAAGTGGCGGGTGTAGCGCTCAACAGTGGAGGTGCGCTCAACCGTCTTGTAGTTCTTGTTCACCACGGTGGTCTCAACAACCTTGGTGGACGGCTCAGCGGTCACCGTCTGAGTCTCGGTGCGCGGGGCACCGCTCCGCTTCACGGTCTCGACGACGGTAGTGGCCGGCTTGGTGACGGTAACCGTCTCGGTTGCACCCTCGACGGTGTCAGTTGCGCGGGCCGTGGTGGTCTCGGTGACAGTCACCGGCTCAACCTGCTCAACGGTGACGGTCTTCTGCGGAGCGGTCACCGTCTCGGTTTCGACCTTGGTCGGCAGGGTGGTCTTCGCGGTTGCGGTGACAACATCCGGACGACGGGTGGAGGTAACCGTGAGCTCCTCCGGCGTCTCAGTCACGGTCTTCTCGACGATCGGCTGGATGTACTCCGTCTTCGTCGCGGTACCGCCCACCGTCTTGGTCACGGTTGCGTTACCCGGACGCACAGTCTCCGTCTCGGTGACGGTCGACTGCACCGTCGAGGTCACGGTCTTGGTCTCCTGCGGAGAAACGGTCTTGGTGACCGTCTCGCGGATCACGTCCGGCTGGTAGTTGTCCAGACCCGGCTGCGCGACGATGAGGATGCGCTGCTTCGTCGGGTCGCGGAGAACATCCTGGTAGATGTTGTAGTTCAGCGGAACAAGGACGGTGACGTACTCGCCCGGGTTCACCTTCAGCGAGTTGAACTTCTTGGTGTTCTTCGCCAGGTAGAAATCCGACTGACCAACCGTTGCGGTGGCGGTGCGGCGGATGCTGAAGCCGGTCCAGCTCTCAAACTCTGCGGCGGTCAGCTTCGGCGGGTTGTTGGACCAGCCGAAACCATAAGCAGCCCAACGCGGCTTAATGTCGCCAGTAATGTAACCACGGATCTGGTCGAGAACTTCCTGGTTGTTGGACACCAGTGCCTGCATGGCCAGGGCCTTCTTACGGACCTCTTCGTGGCGGCCAGCGTAGTAGTCATCCAGCATCAACTTGGTCAGGCTGATCGAAGCCTTCTCAATGTCCGGGTGGATATCAAAGCTGCCGCCCGAAACAAGGTTGAAGCCGTAAAGACCGGAAACACCGTCGAGCTTGCGGACCTCGTACTGGGTATCCAGGCTCGGACCCGGCAGCGCAGCGTCGATGCACCAGCCCGGACCGTACTGGGTCTGGAGCATGTCCATACGGCCCTTGAGCTTGGCACCCTTGTTGTACTGCAGTGCAGCCTTGTTAGCGTCGCTCGGCAGCGCGGAATATTCGCTAGTTACTCGCTCGTCAGCGTCAGCGGTCGGAGCTACGACCGTTACGCCACCAAAAGCCACCGTGGCGGAAACCAGGGTGGCCATGACGCGCTTCTTCAGATGTGCGTTCTTCAACGGCTTCATTCCTTACAACTCGGAGGAGATATTCGAAGCAGCCTTGAGATCACCTGAACACGGATCTCCAAACTGATAACTACATATTTAAGCGCAATATCGGCTTGGAGAATAGTCAGAAACCCCCTACAGAAAGCCAAAACGCCAGATCAACACCAAAAACTTAGAAACCTGACCCTCTGAACTGGACGTTTAGACAGTACTCAGGAAGAAAACCACAAGGTGATTTTCACCACAATCCGAGCAATTGTTCAACAAATCCTAAAACAACGCCGAAAGCCCGAAGCCGACTTGGCTTCGGGCTTTCAGGGATCAGAACGATTTACTTCTTGGATTCGTCCTTCTTGTCCTTTGCACCAGCTTCCTCGGACGGTTTTTCAGCCTTGTCCTTGGAGCTCTTGCCGGAGGAACCGTGCATCATCCAATCCTGACCGGTCGCCTCACCGATCTTGTAGGACGAGGTCATCTCCTCCTGGCCGCAGGCACGCAGCACACCGTCGATCAGGAACAGACCGAGCGTGATTGCACCGAGGGAACCGGCGGCGAGGCTCAGCATCTCCGGGTTGGCAACGTTGAACGCACCCTGGAGACCGGCTGCGCGGCGAGAACGGTCATCGTCGTGGATGCCCAGACCGCGCTGGATCTGGTC
>NZ_KV789334.1:0-564 GCF_001807545.1 Corynebacterium sp. HMSC08F01
AGGTGCACTGGGATCTGACTCGTGCGGCAAACCTTGCTGGGTGGGGCGATTACATTGCCTACAACAAGGCGGATGTGCCGACGAAGGGTATGAAGGTCTACGGCTCGTACTTGTCTGACTATGCGCTTGGTCAGATTTACAACGAGGCTGAGAAGGATCTTGGTTTTGCGGTTCCGACGGCGTCTCGTAGTAGCTTGTCGCGTGATCAGGAAGCTGCGGTGCAGAACTGGATTAAGCGCAAGATTGCCGAAGAGGGCAAGGATAAGTGGATCGCTGAGACGACTGAGGCCATTGTTGGTGAAGACGGCGATTACACCTTGCAGTTTAAGGGCACCTTCGGTCGTGCCTGGGATGATCGTGGCTACGACGATGGCGCGCTGATTTACACGGATCTTGCTCGTGATACTGGTGCTGAGGCAATCTTCCCGGATGGGTCGAAGCACGTCGCGTATGAGTTGTTTAATACGGTTGCGCCGGCTGCTGACTACGGCAGCTGGATGTCGAATTCTTCTGGTCGTGGTGGGGAGAACCTGCCGAAGCACATCAACTGGAATTGGTTGTTTG
>NZ_KV789335.1:0-536 GCF_001807545.1 Corynebacterium sp. HMSC08F01
TGGCTGGTTGACGTGCCTGACCCGACCATCGGCCATACAGGCAGGGTCTACGACCAGATCTTCATCGACGGCACCTACACCGCAGGTGGCTGTCTGATCGTGGCGGCAACGCTCGACCACGTCATCGCCTGGCACTGGTGCAAACAAGAAACCACGCACGACTACAAATGCCTGCTCGAGCGCATCGAAGCACCGTTGATCGCTGTGATCGACGGTGGCCGAGGAGCCACAAGCGCAATTAAAACGTGCTGGCCAAACACCAAAATCCAACGCTGCCTCGTGCACGCCCAACGCAGAGTACGCCGCTACACCACCTCACGACCACGCACTGATGCTGGCCGCACCATCTACCGACTCGCGCTGAAACTCACCCGCATCACCACCCTGGACGAGGCTGCGCAATGGGGTGCACAACTGCAAGAGTTTCACACGCTCTACAAGGATTGGCTCAACGAAAAGACACAGGTCAAAGACCCGAAAACAGGCAAAGACACACTCGTGTGGACCCATGTCAACGTGCGCAAGGCCTACAACAG